>WGFF01000260.1 GCA_015492355.1 Deltaproteobacteria bacterium | reverse complement strand
TTTATAAATAGAGCAATCATGAAAGAGATATTCAAACTCCACGCAGAGGTATGCAAGACACTGGCTAACCCAAAAAGGCTTGAGATAATCTACGCCATCAAGGATGGAGAAAAGTCAACAGGGGAACTCGTGGATATACTCAAGGCATCCAAAGCCAATGTATCCCAGCATCTCTCGGTGCTCAAAAACTGCGGGGTGATAAGGTCCAGAAGGGAAGGGGTGAACATATACCATTCCATATCGAGTCCAAAGATAGTAAAGGCATGTATGCTCATGAGAGAGGTGCTCCTTGAGCAACTGGAAGAAAAAAGAGAGGTGCTCAAAAGGCTCAAAAGGAGTGGTTGAACATGGCAGAAAGGATAGTCATACTCGGTGGCGGGATAGGTGGTATAGTTGTTGCCAACAGGCTTGGCAGAACCCTTGCAAGTGGCTACACCATTACTCTCATAGACAGAAGGGAGAAACACATATTCACACCATCCTTCCCGTGGCTCATGATGGCAAGGAGAAAGCCAGAGGGGATATGCAGGGATATAAGGGGTATCGAGAAGAGGGGAGTGGGGTTTGTAAGGGATGAGGTGGTGAGGATAGAGCCAGAAAGAAAGAGGCTCAGCCTCAAGGATGGTGGGGATATAGAGTACGATACCTGTGTGGTATCCCTCGGAGCAGAACCGAAGCCAGAACTCGTACCAGGACTCAAGGAGGGCTCTTACAATCTCTATGAGATGGATGAGGTGGTAAGGCTTAGTAGAGACCTCGATAGTTTCAAAGGGGGGAGGATAGTTATCGTTATCTCCTCCATACCTTTCAAGTGTCCTGCTGCACCCTATGAATATGCCATGCTTCTCGATTATCTCCTCAGGCAGAGAGACCTCCGAGCCAGGACAACGATAGAGTTCTACACCCCTGAGCCACTTCCAATGCCTGTGGCAGGCAGGGCACTGGGGCTCAGGGTAAAGGGGCTCATCGAAGAGAGGGGGATTATATATAAGACAGGGATGAAGATAACATCAGTGGATACAGAAAGACATACAGTCTCCTTCGATGACGGTACAGAGACGGGCTATGACCTTCTTCTTTCTGTACCGCCTCACACACCGCCAGATGTCATAAAAAACTCACCCCTTAGCGCTGAGGGTGGCTGGATACCGGTCGATCCCTCCACCCTCAGGACAGGCTATGAAGACCTGTTCGCCATAGGGGATGTAACCTCCATAAGGCTTCCGAACGGCATGTTTCTTCCCAAGGCAGGTGTGTTCGCCCACTTCGAGGCTGAGTGTGTCTCCAGGAGTATCATCGACAGAACAGCCAAGCCATTCACAGGGGACGGGTACTGCTTCATCGAGATGGGCGGAGGCAGGGCTGGTTTTGCAAGGGGAAACTTCTATGCGGAACCCGCACCAGAGGTCAGGTTCTACAGACCCTCGGTTGTATGGCACTGGGGAAAGGTGGTCTTTGAGAAGTGGTGGCTAAGGCACTGGTTTTGATGGCGAGAAAGAGCCTTTTCTGGAGGGCCCTTTCCTACCTTTCACAAAAAAGATGGCTATAAACAAGAAAGGAGGTCTGGAATGCACAGGATAACCATAGTCCTTCAGGATGCACCATACGGGAACGAGAAGGTCTGGAATGCACTCAGGCTCTCTGAGGCACTTGTACGAGAGGGTGTGGAGGTAAAGATATTCCTCTACGGAGACAGTGTGATCTCGGCTAAGAAGGGGCAGTCTCCACCAAAGGGATACTACAACATAGAAGAGATGCTCAAGGGACTCATTGAAAAGGGGGTGGAGGTGAGGAGCTGTCTTACCTGTACCAAGGCGAGGGGACTTAAGGAGGAGGACTACATAGATGGTGCCATCATAGGTAAGACCATCGACCTTGCCAGGTGGCTCAAAGAGAGCGATGGGGTGATGGTGTTTTAAATCGAAAGGTCTTTTGAAGGTAGAGATATCTATTCTCTCCCAGCCACAATACCCTTTGCTGTGGATGGGAGGCAGACAGGCTGGGCTCTCAGGGGGATGGAGGGGATCGTCCCTTTGAAGTCCAGTAAAAAACTATCAGGGGCACGGGGTAAGACCCCATGGTTTGAAAATCCCCTTAAAATATCCTAAGACAAGGGAGGTAGATACCATGCACATGGAGAGGTTTTTAAGGCTCATAGCAGGGGTGTTCATAGTCCTGAGCCTTATACTATCAAGGATACATTCAGAGTACTGGCTCCTTTTTACAGCCTTCGTGGGGTTGAATCTCCTTCAGTCAGGTTTCACCAACTGGTGTCCCATGATGGTCTTTCTCAGGTGGTTCGGTGTAAGATCCTGTGGTGAGGAGAGGGTCTCTGTATGAAGAATGCCCTTTTGAGAATGGTATCCCTGTCCATAGAACATCCGCGCAAGGTGATGGCGCTTACGGTTCTTCTCACCGTGGTCCTCATACTTCAACTGCCCAGGATAGTGATAGATACAGACCCTGAGAACATGCTCTCAGAGGACGAGCCTGTACGCATTGCCCACAGGGAGATAAAGAGGGATTTTAATCTTTACGACAGCTTCGTTGTGGGGATAGTGGACGATACATCCCCAGAAGGGGTATTCAAGCCAGATACACTCGAGCGTATAGCAAGGATTACGGATGAGATACTCAGGATAGACGGGGTTGTAGCAAGGGATGTGATAAGCCCCACCACCACGGATGACATACAGGCACACGACGGTCTTCTTACCATACAGCCCCTTATGGAAAGGAAGATACCTGACAGTGAATCCGCACAGAGGGTATTTAAAAGGGCACTCGAAAACCCTGTACTCAAGAATCTCCTCGTATCCGAGAAGGGAAAGGCAATAGCCCTCTTCATACCCATAAAGGAAAAGCGCCTAAGCTACAGGATAGCAAAACAGATAGAGTCCATAATAGAAAGACACAGGGGTAATGAGAAATACTACATCACAGGTCTTCCTGTTGCAGAGGAGACCTTCGGGGTAGAGATGTTCAGGCAGATGGCGGTATCAGCCCCGCTGGCAGGACTCCTCATATTCCTTCTCATGCTCTTTTTCTTCAGAAGCATGGTACTCGTTCTCTCCTCCATGATAGTGTCCATGATAACGGTCATATGGACGATGGGACTGCTCGTGGGTACGGGCTTTACCGTTCATATCATGAGCTCCATGATACCCATATTTCTCATGCCCATAGCGGTACTCGATTCCATCCATATACTCAGCGAGTTCAGCGACAGGTTCCATCATATAAAGGACAAAAGGAACACCCTCCTTGCTGTAATGGATGAACTCTTCACCCCCATGTTCTTTACATCCATCACATCCATGGCAGGGTTTGCATCCCTTGTACTCACACCCATACCACCTGTGCGTGTTTTTGGAGCCTTTGTTGCCATAGGTATCATCATAGCATGGCTCCTTACCATAACCTTCATACCCGCGTACATAACACTCATGCCAGAGCGGTTCTTTAAAAGGCTCCCTGTGGCAAGAAGGGATACCACACTCTACAGGCTACAGGAATACCTGGGCGGGCTATCCATCAGGTACGCAAAGCCACTCATAGTTGTGTGTGCCGTGGTGGTAGTTGTGTCCCTCTACGGTATATCAAAGACCCGTGTGAACGACAATCCTACAAGGTGGTTCCATCCAGGTCATCCCATACGGGTTGCAGAGAGGGTGCTCAATGAACTCTTCGGTGGTACGTACATGGCTTTTTTGGTGCTCGAAGGCGGGGAAGGGGTTATGAAACGACCAGAGGTGGCAGGATACATAGATAGGCTCCAGCAAGCCCTCTCATCACTCACTGTGGTGGGCAAGACCACATCGGTTGTGGACGTGGTAAAGAAGATATCCTTTGAGCTGAACGATGAAGACCCAGAATACTACAGGGTCCCTGACACATCCAAGAAGATAGCCCAGTATCTCTTCCTCTACGAGATGACGGGCGATCCTGAAGACCTGTACCATCTCGTTGACCCTGAGTACAGAAAGGCGAATATATGGATTCAGCTCAAAAGTGGTGATAATCAGGATATGAGGGAGGTAGAGGGGTTTGTAAGCGATTACATAAAGAACAACCCCCCGCCTGTGGAACTCGATGTGAAGTGGGCAGGGCTTACCTACCTGAACGTTATATGGCAGGAGAAGATGGTTACAGGCATGTTGAAGGCACTTGCAGGGGGTGGGATAACAGTGCTCCTGATGATGGGTATCCTCTTCCGCTCCCCGCTGTGGGGTCTTATATCCATAATCCCCCTTTCCATCACCATAGTCTTCATATACGGGCTCATAGGTATAGTTGGAAAGGACTACGATATGCCTGTTGCAGTGCTCTCAGCCCTTACACTCGGAATATCGGTTGACTTCGCCATACACTTCTGCCAGAGGACAAGACAGATTAACAGTCAATCCCGCTCATGGGAGGAGACCATACACAAGGTATTCGATGAACCGGTGAGGGCTATAATAAGGAATATGGTGGTCATATCCATGGGTTTTGCGCCACTTTTCGTATCACCACTCGTGCCGTACCAGACTGTTGGATTCTTCTTCGCCTCCATAATGGCAGTGAGTGGTCTTGCAACACTACTGATACTGCCCGCACTTATGGGTATACTGAAAAGACCGCTCAGACTTAACTGAAAAAATTTTCAGGAGGGGAATCTTCTGTGAACCACATGAGTCCAGCCAGAATGCCAGTGGCAGGTACATGGATCGAATGACAGGGCTTTACAAGACCCAAGACTGAGGAGGTGGCTCCTATGAAGATACCAGGTCTTTACATCCTTATGGCTTGTATATTAGTCGTCTTTGCCCCTGATAACGCATCCGCCCTCTCTGCGGATGAGGTAATGGATAGGGCAAACCTTGCCTATTACTACGGGGGGAAAGACGGTGTTGCAAGGGTAAGGATGACCATAAAGGACAGGCGTGGAAGGGTGCGCATGAGGGAGATGACCATGCTCAGGTATGATGTGGAGGATGGGGGCAGGCAGAGGTTCTACGTCTATTTCCACAAGCCAGAAGACCTCGAAGGGATGATATACATGGTGTGGAAGAACACAGACCGTGACGATGACAGATGGCTATATGTGCCTGCCATAGACCTTGTAAAGAGGGTATCCCAGAGGGACAAGCGTTCGAGCTTTGCAGGTTCACATTTTACCTACGAGGACGTATCAGGGAGGCTCCCTCGGGATGATGTACACGAACTGGTTGGTGAGGAAATGGTCGATGGAAGGCAGACCTACGTGATAAAGAACATACCTAAGGACAGGGACCTTGTGGAGTTCTCCTTCTACATTACGTGGATAGACAAGGATAACTTTCTACCCATAAAGGGTGAGTATTATGACAGGGCTGGAAAACTCTACAGGGTCATAACAGCTGAAACGATCGAGACCATCCAGGGCATACCCACCATCACAAAGGCAAGGGCAAGGGATGTAGAGGGTGGAGAGACGGTAGTGGAGTTCAGGGATGTAAGGTACGATGTGGGCATAAAGGAAGATATATTCAGCGAGAGATATCTCAGAAGACCGCCGAGGAGATGGATAAGGAGATGAGGCGATACGTAGTCCTTTCTGTGGTGCTGTGGATATCCCTCTGGACTTCCACCGTGTACGGTGGTATACACGGCTTTGTGGAGGGTGCATACGGCATGAAACTGGGTGACAAGAGGGGTGTAAAGAATGCCTACAATCTCTCTGAGCTCAGGTTCCAGCTGAAGGGGCTCTATTTCCCGAACAGCCTTGAGGCACTCTCAGGTGAGGTCTCCCTTAAGGGTGAGGCGTTACTCGATGGTTACAGCGAGGAGGTCTCTTTTTACTTCAGGGAACTCAACCTTGCCATCACACCGTTCGATTCCATGGATGTGAAGATAGGAAGACAGATACTTACCTGGGGTACAGGAGACCTGCTTTTTATAAACGACCTCTTTCCAAAGGACTATGTATCCTTCTTCGTGGGGAGGGATGATGAATATCTCAAACTCCCCAGTGATGCATTGAGGGTATGGTTCTTTACAGACCATGTAAACCTCGATATGGTGCTCATACCCTTCTTTGAACCAGATGAGAGTATAAGGGGTACGAGGCTTTCTTTCTATGATGGGCTCAGGGGCATGATAAGGGGAAGGGAAGCCAGAAGGGTCTTTGTAGAGCCCAAAAGGTCTTTAGAGAATGCTGAACTCGCCCTGCGGGTATACAGGACTATAGGGAGTTATGAGCTTGCCCTGTATTTCTTCAATGGATTCTACAAGGAGCCACGGGGTATACTCGACCCCGTAAGGGAGGGGTTCTTCTATCCCAGGCTCAATGTATACGGCTTTAGTGCAAGGGGACCACTGCTCGGTGGTATAGGAAATATGGAGATGGGTTTTTATGACTCAAGGAACGACCCTACAGGCAGGAATGGCTATGTTGAAAACCCATCAATAAAATACCTTATAGGATATACGCGGAGTATTACCGGGGATTTTACCATGGGTGTCCAGTACATGGTGGATGAGATACTGAGGTACGATTCCTACAGGGGCTCGCTCGGCACAATGCCTGCAAGGGATGAGTTCAGGCATCTCTTCACAGTAAGGCTTGTACACCTCTTTCTGAATCAAACCCTCAGGATGGAACTCTTCACATTCTACAGCCCCTCTGACAGGGATGTCTATCTGAGACCCGCTATAAACTACCGTATAATGGACTCCCTGAGGATTACAATAGGGGCAAATATCTTCTCAGGTAGATTCGACCATACAGAGTTCGGTCAGCTGGAAGGAAACAATAACATCTATACAAGGTTGAGGTATAGTTTCTGAGCTATTTCATGTGGAGAGATTCCCGCAGAAAATGGTGGTAGTCACATCTTTCGCTTCACCTGGAGGGTACGAATATGAGAAAGTACTGGTATGGCAGGAAATAAAACTCTCCCTCCAGCACATAACCCGCCTTTTTCAGTTCATCTATCACCTTTTTTCTCGATATCCTTATCCTCAGGGGTGGTCCCACAGGGGTGGGCTCTGGTTTGAAGTCCACGATAACAAGGCGACCACCATCTCTTAAGACCCTCCTGAGCCTTTTCATGTAGGGTATACGACTTTCTATATGATGATAGGTATCGCATATAAAGACCATATCCACTGCACCAGGCTCAAGCCCTGGGTCATCAGGGCTTGCAAGTATGGTCCTTATGTTGGTAAGGTTCTCCTCCCTCTTCGTCTTCTCTATGAACTCTATCATACCCTTTTCTATATCGACTGCATATACCACACCGTCCTGACCAACTACCCTTGCAAACCTCCTTGTAAAGTATCCTGAGCCAGCCCCTATGTCTGCTATCCTGTAGCCGGGTTTTATAGAGAGCACATCCACCACCCTATCGGGCTTCTGCCATTCAGCCCTTCCAGGGTCTTCCATGACACGGATGTAGTTTTCGATACTGCCGAAGGGTATGTGTCTGTGTTTGTGTCCCTCTCCAGAGAGGAGTGGCGATGGAAGGAAGAAAATAAGAACAACCAGAGACAGGGTCTTTTTGATATCCAAGCCCATAAAACCCTCTTTCTTTACAATAACTTCAGGGGGTTACACCCCCTGAACCCCCCTGGGATTACTAAGGTATATATCTATCAAAAAAGCAACTTCATTGCTT
>WGFF01000259.1 GCA_015492355.1 Deltaproteobacteria bacterium | reverse complement strand
TAAAAGTTTTGGGGAAGGGAGTTTGAGGGAAACCCCTTTTACAAAAGGGGTTTCCCTCAGGATTTAGTCCGAAAAAGATACCCATTACCTTTCACTTTTCCATCTCCTCACATGCCCTTTCACAGTCATCTATATCACTCGGGCATATCCTGTCACCAGAAAGGCAGTACTCATGGTTGCATCTTTCCATCCTCTGGGTGCCTGCATGGATGGGAAGGACGAGCGTAAAAACCAGTATAGCCATGACCATCCCTGTAAGTACCACCATACACCGTGGCGGTCTATCCCTCCTGGTATCGTCCTCCAGAAGGGTCCTGACCCTCTTCTCAACGAGCTCCATCCCCCCAACAGCAGGAATATGAGCAGGGATGGGTGAGCACTGCATCCTGACCATCTTGAGTATGGCGGTAGCAAGGTCAAAGGGTCTCCCTGTTACACTCACCACACCCTCATCCGCAGAGAGCTCCTTGTGGACATGGAACGAATCCATGAGATAACGTCCCAGGGGGAGGAAAAAGAACGCATCCCTTATAAAAGATAGGACGAACAGTCTCAGGGGATCTCTGTTGACAGCATGGTGTATCTCATGGAGTACCACTGCCCTCAGCTCTTCAGGTGTAAGACCCTCCATGAGCCCTGTTGAGATATGGACAGTGGGTCTAAAAATACCCGCGGTAAAGGCTGTTCTTATGACCCTATCCTCGAAGGGGATTATACCTGTTCTGTACCTCTCTGAAAGCCCCCTGATCTCAGGAAATCTCTCTATGGGGAGATTGTGGAGGCTTCTCAAAAACCTCCTCGATATGAGTATAGCCCGTGCAGCCCTCCATGTAGCCCTGACAAACCCCGCAAGTATAATACCGATGCCTACCCATGGGACCACGGTCTTTAACATCAGGGGACTGACAAGACACCATGAAAAGAGTGTCCTACAGCAGAGAAGGGCATCCCTTGCCACAACCGTAAGTCCGAGCAGATCCGTAAGACCGTAGTGGAGGGCTATGCTTATAACAACAAAGAGCACAACCGACATAAATATGGCACAGAGGAAGTTCCACAGGGTCTTTTCCTGATAGGTCTTCTTCATCTCCCATACCTTACAGGGTTGAATAAATACTAACGAGCCTTTTCTTTCCTCTTCTCCTCTATAAACCTGTAGAGCCGTTCCATTGCCTCTGGATCCGTATCCTCGAGGATGTCCAGAAAGGCTGTAATAAGGGAGGTGCTCGATACCGCCATATAGTCCCTCAGTATTTTCCTTGAGACCTCTTCTGTGAACTCTTCGCTTGAAAGGAGAGGTCTGTATACAAACGGTCCAGCCGTTCTGGTCTTCTCTATGAGTCCCTTCTGCATGAGCCTTTCCATGACCGTAAGGACTGTCGTAATAGCAACCTGTCTCGCCCCCCTTACCCCCTTCCATACCTCCTTGCCCGTAGCCTCGCCCATCTTCCATAGTACCTTCATGACCTCCAGCTCGAGCTCTCCAAGGGGACGGCTTGATATCCTATCCAGACGTTTTGTCTTCTTCATACCGATTATTCTACAAAAGTAGAATGGATAAGGCAAGGGTTTTCTGACACCCTGCCCGCAGGGTATTATCTGGTCTTAAACGAATACGATGGTTCTCTACATGGCGGGAAGCTCCCTGAAGGCACTTGATTTGTGCAACCATATCATGATACAAAGTAAAGACAGCGGAGAGGTGGCCGAGTGGTTGAAGGCAGCTGCCTGCTAAGCAGTTGTAGGGTAACCCCCTACCGAGGGTTCGAATCCCTCCCTCTCCGCCATTTTTTATGAATCCTGAGACCCTGTGAGCCTGAAGGCAGGTGGATGGAGGGGTTCTTCCTGTTGAATAATACACGGCTTGATACCGTTCGGGTATCAAACCCTGAGTTCTAAGCCTTCCAGAATGCCCTGCTATGTGAAGGGGGCTTTTCAATGTAATATTCCGATAATATTCATGACCCCATACAGTAGCCCCAGACCTCTGTCTCCATAGAGTAGAGAACTGAGACAGAAAAAGAACTTGACCGATGAAGGATTAGGGAGAATATATTATAATGTTCTCTTTTGAGGGGAGGGAAGGATGAAACCTTATAGATACCATATATTCGTATGCCAGGGTAAGAGATGTCTTGCAAAGGGTGGCGAGGAGGTTATTGAGGTAGTCAAGGAACGCATCAAGAAAGAAGGGCTCAAAGAGAAGGTGATTGTATCAAGGAGCGGATGCCTCAAGGTATGCAAGGAGACTGACCAGGAAGGGATGTTTTGTCCAGTAGTGGTGGTGTACCCAGAGGGGGTGTGGTACAGGGAGGTCAAGGTAGCTGATGTGGAGAAGATAGTGGAAAGACACATAAAGGCAGGTGAGGTTGTTGAGTGCCTTTTACATTACAGGCTTTGAGAATAGTCATACTGGTGTTCGTCATGCTTGTACCAGGGCTTGCCAGAGGTGGTGCTATAAATCTGGCAGTTCTTCCGTGGAATGTGTTTTCACAGAAGGAGATGGATTTTCTGAGAGAGGCACTCGTGGATATGCTATCTTCGAGGCTCGGTACAGACAGTAAGGTGAAGATACAGCGGTTTGACCTTATAGATGAAGTCCTCAGGACAGATGGGGGAAGGATTACAGACAGGATCGCAAGGGAGACAGGCGAGAAATTAAAGGTTGATTATGTCCTCTATGGCAGTATTACCTTTATGGGCGATTTTGTCAGCATAGATGCAAAACTCCTTAGCACAGGCAATGGCACTATCGAGGCATTCTATGCAAGTGGAAAGGGGATAGACTCAGTGGTCGATCTTGCAGATACCATTGCCTCTGATATACTCGAATTTCTTGCAGAAGGAGCACAATGAGATAGAGTCTGGCAGAATCTTACAGGAATAAGGTATTGACACGGACCGGTCTTTAAATTAATATTTAATGCAGGCGGTGTAGCTCAGCCGGTCAGAGCAGGGGTCTCATAAGCCCCGTGTCGGTGGTTCGAGTCCACCCACCGCCACCAGTTCCTTTCTTCTAAGACCTGTAAGCACACCCCAGCCTTTAATCATCCTTGACACATACCATGATGGTGGAATATACTGTTTTAGTTGAAACCTGTGCCCCCGCAGGCTTCTGTGAAGGACTTTATCAACCTCTGATCCCCCATCCAACTCATCATGAAAAGGGCATTCGGGAGAAATTACCTCTTTGAGAAATCACACTGGGCCTTTATCCTCGGTCTGTTCGATTCGCTCGGTTACATGTTAATGCCATCAAGGGGCAGACAACTACCTGAGGATGTAAGAAAGATACTGGTCTCACGTATAGACCATCTGGGAGATGTACTGATAGCCAGCTCCATACTGCCCTATCTCAAGAAAAGATGGCCCCTGGCTGAGATACATTTTCTGGCTGGTAGGTGGGCAGAAGAATTCCTGAGGATGGACCCCCATGTTAAGAGGATAGTTATATATAATTCTCCAAGGCTCAACAGAAATGGAGGCTTCCTTGCAAGACTCTTTGATGCCTCTTTGAGTCTCTTCTCCGCAGTGAGGATACTGAAAAGGGAGCGGTATGACCTTGCCATTGATCTCAGGGCATATTCTTTCAACTCCATCCCTGTCATGTATATTGGTGGGGCAGGATACATCGTTGGTTTTTCAACAGGAGGGTGGGGTTTCCTCTTGAACAGAAGAGTACCCTACAGAACAGGCGTACACGAGATAGTGCATATAGTAGACGTGTTGAAGGAACTCGGTATAGATGCCGATGAAGATGGGATAAAACCCCGTTGTAGGTCTACTGAAGCAGGGCTTTTTGAGGCTGGAAGGCTCCTTGAAGACCTCGGTGTAGACCCGGATGGTGGATTCGTGCTCCTCCACACAGGGAGTGGCAATCCCAGAAAACTCTGGACACCCGACAGATGGCAGAGGGTTGTTGACTGGCTCAAGGTACACCATGATGCAGAGGTGGTCCTGTACGATTCAGTGTACGGAGATGGATTAAAGGGCTGTAGAAGGCTTCCAGTCCGTCTTTCGCTTGAGTCGTTCATGGGTGTGGTAGAGAGGTCTTCTCTATTTGTAGGGCTGGATTCCTTCCCAGCCCATCTTGCAGCATCGCTGGGAAAACCTGCTGTTGTGGTATGGTGCGGGATAAATGATCCTGTACAATGGAGGCCCATTGGCAGTATCGTAAGGATAGTAAAAAGGGATGTGGAGTGCGCACCGTGCAGGAACGAGAGGGGTTGTTCCACCATGGAGTGCATGGATATAGACGTGGAAGGGGTCTTGAATGCCATTGATGATCTTATGAAGTACAGAAAGATGGTCAGAACAACAGGCACATCTACATGAGGGCAAAAATCAGAAGGGGGGCATGGTATGAATATATGTGTAATCGGTACCGGATATGTGGGGCTGGTTACAGGTACGTGTTTTGCTGACTTCGGGGTCAATGTGGTATGTGTTGACAAGGATGAAGCCAAGATATCCACCCTCAGGAATGGCGAGATACCGATCTACGAGCCCGGGCTTAAGGAACTTGTGGACAAGAATGTAAGGGAAAGACGCCTTTCCTTCACCACGGACCTCGAAGGCAGTATAAGGAAGGCGCTCGTAATATTCATTGCTGTTGGTACACCTTCGAGGAACGATGGTTCAGCTGATCTGAGCTACATAGAGGAGGTCGCCCGCACCATAGCCAGAAACCTCAACGGATACAAGGTGATAGTAACCAAGAGCACCGTTCCAGTGGGCACAGGAAGCCTCATAGAAAGGATAATCAAGAACGAGCAGAACGAGGACCATAAATTCGATGTCGCATCCAATCCTGAATTCCTCAGGGAGGGTTCTGCCATAGAGGATTTTATGAGACCGAACAGGGTCGTTATAGGTGCCCGTAGCCCCCAGGCTATAGCCATTCTCAAGGACCTCTACTCCCCCCTGTATCTCATCGAGACACCCTTTGTCATAACCGATGTGGAGACTGCTGAGCTCATAAAGTACGCATCCAATGCCTTTCTTGCAACCAAGATATCCTTCATAAACGAGATGGCAAACATCTGCGAGGAGGTGGGTGCGGACGTACACATGGTTGCAAAGGGTATGGGGCTGGACAAAAGGATAGGTCCAAAATTCCTCCATCCAGGACCTGGCTTCGGGGGGTCGTGTTTCCCAAAGGATACACTCGCACTGACAAGGATAGCCAGGAAACACGGGCTGAACTTCAGGATAGTAGAAGCGGTCATAGATGTCAACACCTACCAGAGGGAAAGGATGGTGGACAAGATAAAAAAGGCTCTGGGCGGTGATATCACCGGGAAATGTATAGGTGTGCTCGGGCTTACGTTCAAACCGAATACAGACGATATAAGGGAATCACCGGCAGTGTACATAGTGAAGAGGCTCCTGGAGGAAGGCGCCAGTGTAAAGGCATTCGATCCAGCTGGTATGGAGAATACAAAAAGGATACTCCAAAACGTTACCTACTGTGCTGATTCATACGAGGTTGCAGATGGAAGCGATGCGCTGGCTATACTTACGGAGTGGAACCAGTTCAGAAAACTCGATCTCGACAGGATAAAGAGGATTCTCAAGGCACCTGTAATGATCGACCTGAGAAACGTCTACGAACCACAGGATATGAAAAGGAGGGGATTCAAATACGTGTGCGTTGGTAGATAGACAAGCCCATCTCTGAGGTAACTCTATCGACGGGATTCTCTCAAAACCCCTGGCTATACAGCACCCTCTCCCCTCTCGCCTGTCTCTATGCGTATTGCTGTCTCCACGCTCGATATGTATATCTTTCCGTCCCCCCTCAGCCCGGTGTATGCCTTGTCCTGGATTATGGATACCACCTCTTCTACAAGGCTATCATGGCATACTATCTCTATCTTCACATGGGATACGTATCCCAGACTATCTGTGGTAAAACGCTGTATCCTCTCCTCTGTCTTGCTCCTTCCCAGTCCCCTTACGTTCACCACACTCATACCAGTGAGTCCATCCACCTTCTGGAGCGCCTGTGTAACATCGTAGAGCTTATGTGGTTTTATGTACGCCTTTATCTCCTTCATCTGTCTCTCCTTTCTTTATTTCTTTTGAGGTGGCCGGTATGCCTCTCTCTGTGGTTCTTCTGCAAACCACCTGTACAGTGCTGGCAGGACCACAAGCGTCAGTATGGTCGATGTAATGAGCCCACCTGTTACAACAGTTGCAAGTGGTCTCTGCACCTCACTGCCTATACCGTGCGAGAACAGGAGTGGAAGGAGTCCCAGGGCGGTGGTGATGGCTGTCATCAGGACCGGTCTCACCCTGAGACACGCCCCCCTTACCGATGCCTCGTCCATACCCACCCCGTCACGCAGGAGCTGGTTCAGATATGTAACAAGCACCATGCCGTTTTCAAGGGCAACACCAAAGAGG
>WGFF01000258.1 GCA_015492355.1 Deltaproteobacteria bacterium | reverse complement strand
ATATAACCTTTGCATACCTTGCAGCAGAGAGTATAGCGATAGAGAGCCTTTCGAGTGTTCTTAAAAGGGATGGACATACTGTAAAACTTGTGTTCGACCCAGGACTATTTGATGATAAACAGTACCTGGATGTACCGCTTCTTAAAAAGCTCTTTAGCAGAAAGACGGATGTTGTAAGAAAGATAGTAGAGTCCCGTCCTGATCTTCTGTGCTTTTCCGTTGGGACGGATAATTACCTGTGGGCATGTGAGATAGCAAGGAAGGTAAAGGAGACGATAGATGTGCCTATTATATTCGGTGGTATACATGTAACCGCTGTGCCAGAAAGGGTTATAAGAAACGACTTTGTGGACATGGTATGTATCGGCGAGGGCGAGGAAGCCATGAGTGAACTGGCAAGATCCATGGCAGATGGCAGATGGGACAGGAGTATAAGGAATATCTGGTTCAAGGACGATGGAAGGATAATAAAGAATCCTGTAAGACCGTTGATACAGGACCTCGACAGCCTGCCCTATCCAGACAAAGAACTCTTTGAAGAGCACATACCAATAAGAAACGGTAAATACATGATGATAACAAGCCGTGGATGCCCCTATCGATGTACCTATTGTTACAATAATGTCCTCAGAAAGACAATCTATGGAAGGGAGAGAAAATACATAAGGCAGAGAAGCGTTGGCAGTGTAATAGATGAACTCAAGTTTATGAGAAACAAGTACAATATCAAGAACGTTGCATTCATGGACGATTGTTTTGTTGCCAATAGAAGATGGTTCAGGGAGTTTGCCAGACGGTACAGGGAAGAGATAGCCCTGCCATACAGTTGTATGGCTTATACCGGACAGATAGATGATGAGATAGGGGAACTTCTGAAGGAGTCTGGCTGTAACAGGATGATGTTTGGTATACAGACAATGGACAAAAACACAAGAGAAAGTATCCTCAAAAGATCCTTCGAGACTGATGAGAAGATAAAAAAGGCTATAGATGTGTGCGACAGGTTTGGCATACCTTATTCTCTGGATCATATATTTGGTATCCCCTTTGCTGATAACGAAGAACACAAGAAGACAGCCATGTTTTACAGCACCACAAATGCCATAAGGGTGTGTTGTTACGCCCTGTTCTATTATCCACGAACAGAGATTACTGATTACGGCTTGGAGGCGGGAATAATCACAAAAGAGGATGTGGATAATATCGAGGAAGGAAAGGCAAGGCTTTACGTATATGGAAGTTCCCTTAGAGACGATGAGCTCAAGACATTCAGGGCATTAAGAAACTTCTACTCCCTCTTACCCCTTCTTCCCACATCGGTGCTCCATTTTCTCTTGAAGACCGATCTTTTTATGCTACTTCGACACATGCCGAGATTCTTTGCACTTGTATGTGAGGCGTTCGTATCCTTGAAGACCGGACATCAGAGAGGGGTCGATTATATCAGGTACTACCTGAAGCATATCAAGGATGGACTTAAACTCGCATATAAAAGGATATAGGTGCGTACAAATCTATGAGTGAGATAGTCAATATCAGGCAGAATCTTGTCCAGGTTGCTTACAGACTCTTTCGGTGGCATGTGGATTACTATCTTTCTGGGAGGGGATTCCCTGTTATCGCCACCTTTCAGATTACAAATAGATGTAACCTGAGATGTCTTATGTGCAATATCCCCAATAATCCAGAAAAAAGGGTACTACCCCTTGAGACGTTCACGAGGATAGTTGAAGACCTCTCAGGGATGGGTTGTTGTTACGTATCGCTCTCAGGGGGTGAGATATTTACCGTGAGGAATGCCTTTGAATATCTTGCCATAGCAAAGAAGAACATACCGTCTGTCAATGTGGTTACAAACGGTATTCTTGTGGATAAAGAGGTGGCAGAGGAGATAGGAAGAACAGAGGTAGATTCCGTATCTATAAGCCTTGATGGAATGAAGACGACACACGATTACATAAGGGGGGATGGTACGTTCGATAGAGTAGTCGATGCGATTGAGACCATAAAGACCTTTTGTCCAGGGATCAAGATAGTGGTCAACACAGTCATCACGCCGTGGAATATGGATGATATTTATGAGCTTACAGATTTTGTGGAATCTCTGGGTGTGCTCCAGAAATTCCAACCCCTGAACGAGCACCCTGTGTTTGAAGGGCAGAGAATACCGTACAGAGTGCCGGATCTTAAGGCAGTGGATAGAAAGAAGATAGATGACCTTATCAGATTCCTCATACATAAAAAGAATGTGGTCAATTCGAGATATTTTTTGAAAGCCATTCCACGTTATTTCAGAGCAGACAACAAAAAGGGACTGTTCAAAAGGAGGTGTATCCTTCCAAGGTTTTACTGTGAGTTCAGAGAAGACGGCAGGATGTATCCTTGCATAGGTGGTATGGGCTGGAAGGGAGGATTCGGTATAGAGGATGGTGTAATGAATACATTTTACAGTGACGAATACAGAACCACGGTAAGGAGGCTCGAGACTTGTAGACTCTGTCAGAGGAGTTTGAGTGTGTGCTATGTGGAGCCAAGGGTTGTATTTCCCCTGCCCAATTTCTTCAGATACACGCTCATCTCTCAGCTTCGAAAATCGTGATGGTAGGCATAAATCTTAAAGGACTGTTCAGCTCTTATGGCTTGCATTTGATAGGTCTGATTTTAATATCAGGTGCTATCCCTTTTATCTATCTGTGGCTTAACTCGATGCCTGAAGATACAGTATTCCTCGAAGGAGAGGACTTTAACTTTGAAAAAGGGAAATGGGTCTTCATGGAAGATGTGAATTTCTATGGTAACAGGGGTATTATGACCGTTGTGAAGGATTCCGAGGCAGTCGGTACATTCAAGTTAAAAAAGGATGGGGAATACACAATTTGGATAAGATTCTTTGGTAACTACGGAAGGACGGATCTATCCATATGGAAGAAGTTTTATACCAACTCATATGGTTATCTTGATTATTTTGGCTCGTCCGTTCCCCTTGATATGACGGTAAGGATAGATGATAGGAAATGGATACTCACGCAGGCGGGTCCTCACAGGTACAGATGGATTAAGATGGACAGACTAAAACTTGCAGGCGGTAGACATGTGGTTGGGGTTAACAAAACCGATGATACCATGGGGGCTGTAACACTGGACAGTATCATAATAACACCGGATCCAACTTACAGACCAGATAGGTTTGAGGTTATACCGAGGAAGGTCTCCACATACATGGGGTCCCTTGTAATACTTACCTTTCCAGTTCTTGTATGGATATATCTTAAGAGAGGAGGGGGAGAAGACAGGGCTGTCACTGTCTACTATGTATATGCGTCCATAGTGTACTGTATCTTTTCTGTTACATGGATAGACACTGATGGTGGATTCTGGATATGGCTTGCCCAGAACAGAGCCTTCACACTCGATCTTATCTATTCAGAGAGTTCAGAGGCACTCCATCACAGGTATGTGTATCCACCGTCTGTTGCAGTGCTCCTTGTAGCGTTAAGGAGGATATTCGATCTTTTCGATTCTATGAATGGTATAACACCTCTTTCCATACTCTTAAGTAAACTTATAATACTTCCATTCATCTTTTTTACTGGATATTACCTGTACAATCTCGAAGGCAAAACAGCTTTGTTCCTGTGGCTTTTCAACCCTCTTACCATATTCACCGTTGCTGCAAACTCCATGTACTTTGGTCTTGCCTTCTTTCTCATTCTCGCCCTCTATTTTCTTCGTAAGGGTAGGCAGTATCTATCATCCCTGTTTATAGGCTTAGGTATTGCCTATATGTCGGTAACTATTCTCATAGTTCCACCTTATCTTCTACTCTTACGCTCTATGAACTACAGGAAAATATTTTTTAGCATCCTCATGATTCTCATTCCTGTATTTCTTGTATTTTTACCATACAGGATAATCGAACCTGCTGGACTTGATGCAAGGGTCATGGGGGCTGGCATATCGACATGGATGATGATGCATCTTGGTGTCATACTGGATGGCATAGGTATAACACCTATGCTGTACGGGGCATTACTTGCCTATCTATGGGTAACCAAAACACCCCTTGACTATACAACTATGCTCGCCACCTTTGCCGTCACATCACTTATCTATCTCAACGTAGGGGCACCATATTTCATGGTATGGATTACTGCCTTTCAGCCCTTTATAATTCTGTGGGCGGTAAGGAACAAACAGGAACTCTTTTATGCCTTCTATGTAACAGCATTTATGGTGTGGGGCTCATTTTACTCCAATACAGGTGGTGCAGATGACAGGGCTGGTGAGACAGGTTTCTTTCCATTTTATATATTCTACACATGGCCCTTTGATATCTACAATCTTCTTCAAGGTCTCGATCTTCCAGTAGATTATTTTCTCCGTAAGGACATGGAGATAATGTTCCATTCCATTTCAACAGGAATAAGCGTAGTTTTGACATTGCTTATAATCCGGGAACTGTACAGAACCCATTCTCTTGAGAGTCATGGATAGAGACACAAAAAATGTGCTCCTCATGGTATCCCTTTTCCTGCTCTTTATGCTTGTACCGATATGCTGGTTCAGGGAAGAATACACCGCTGTTGCAGGCTATGACTACGCAACATCACTTAAACCCCTTGATGATGTTAAAAGATCACTCTATCTGTGGGATGAGCGCCTCTATACTGGTTCATCAAACATAATATCAGTTGCAACCCTTCCGTATTTTCTCATCCAGTATATATTTCAGTACATGGCTGGTTCTCTCTACAGGGGACAGATGCTCTTTTTTATCCTCCTTTTTATACTACCAGGGCTTTCAATGTACTACTTCCTGCGAAGTACTTTTGATGGGGATAGACAGAAAAATACCATCTCTTTTTTCGGTTCTATATTCTATATGTTCAATGCCTTCGTTGTTGTCAAATGGAATCGTGGAGAACTCCTTACCCTGTTCTCGTATGGCTTACTTCCCATCTATCTTGGTCTCGTAGATAGAGGGCTTAAAGGCAGGTTCGGGCTGAGTTTCATCATCGTTTTTATCATCTCTATTTTGCTTCTACCTGTAACAATAGGACACACTGCAGACTTTCTTATCGTTGTCTCTGTTGTTTCTGCTTTCACGCTGTGGCATTTTGTCACTGAAAGAGGAAAGATGGTTATGTTGAAGCGCCTCTCTGTTCTTGGTGCCTCGGCTGTTCTTTTAAACGCATGGTGGATATTTCCTCTTGCAGGATTTGCGGGTACAGGGGTTGACGAAGCGAGTTCATTTACTGCAACAGACCTGTCGCTTGTAAATTACTACTCCTCATGGGCAACCATGCTCAATCTCTTCAAGATGTGGTTTTTTCCGACTTATGCAACACAGATGGAGTTCAGTAAACAGTTTTACAGACCTGGTACCATCTTATTTCCCCTGGTGGCTTTCTCCTCTCTTCTTTTTACAAGGCGAAGTATTGTTATTTTTTTCGCTATCCTTGGAATAGCCGGGCTATGGTTATCCAAGGGCACCTTCCCACCCTTCCCCGATTTATACAAATGGTTATATCTAAATGTACCCTATTTCTTCATCTTCAGGGCACCAACCAGGTATTTTCCACTTATATATACCATCTCCCTTGCTGTACTCGTTGGTTATTGCTGTGCAAGGTTCTACCTCATCTCAGAAAGACTACTTTCCGAGAAAAGGACGATCCTCAAGGTTGTCAAATGTGGTTTTACTTTTATAATTATATTCTTAATATTCTTCCATGCATGGCCCCTTTTCAGCAGGGATACACTCTTCAGGACTGTAAAGAACGATGTGCTCAATCCAAGTGTATTTGTAAATATCCCTCCTTACTACGAGAGCCTCAATCAATGGTTTAAGAGCAAAGACGGCTACTACAGGATACATTCCTTTCTCAACAAAACCTACCTTAACTATACCTGGGGTTATTCAAGTACCGATATAGCCCCTAAGATGATAGAGATACCACAGACTGTGAGGTTTCAACAGGAACTCGTCTTCGGTAACGAGGGTTTCCAAAAACTTATCAATACCGTTGATAGAGCCTTCTGGGAGTGGGACTTTGGAAGGATAGGCAGGATCCTCGGGCTTTTGAGCGTAAGGTACGTAACGATTATAGAGGATGTGATGAGGAGATATCTTCCTGATACAAACTACTATGAGATACTCCAATCAGTGCTTGAAGACGATCCAGATCTAAAACCTGCGGTTACCATAGAGAGGGCAAAGGTCTATAGA
>WGFF01000257.1 GCA_015492355.1 Deltaproteobacteria bacterium | reverse complement strand
GGGTATGTTACAAGTCCCGGTGCAAAGGCAACCCTGTTGTAGCCATCCTCTATCATCTGCTGGAAGGCATCATTATCACCAAGATAGCCTTCCTGTGCCCAAATAGGTTCGGCAATAGTTCTTCTTACAGTAAGCCCATTGGCGCCCCATGCAAGGGGTTTGTTCGATTCTATCGTGAAGAAATACCAGTCTCCTTTCCTTACTGTAGCAGGATGGCTCAGGTAGTATTCTATGTTTCTATTCATAAAATATGTAAAGGGATCACTCTGTATCAGTTCGAAGTACTTGTTAAGAGAGGGGTCATCCTTACCTGATCTTAATATCCCCCAGGCACAGGAACATTCCCTGTCAGTCACAAAGGGTTCTTTGACCTTTTCAAGCCATCTATCTTCTGAGAGTTCATTATCGCAGGCAAATATAACCACAAGATCACCTCTTGCATACCTCATTCCTACCTGTAATCCATATTCTGCGAGTCTTCCTGGATTGGGATATATTCTGCACCCAAAAGACCTTGCTATACTTATGGACGAATCTGTACAGCCACCATCGAGCACAATAATCTCCACCTTCTCCTGAGGATAATCCTGACCCCGTATACTTTTAAGTGCCCTTTTAATATGTCTTTCTCCATTGAGTACAGGAATGAGAAACGTAAAAGATGGAAATCCATTTTCCACGGTAATACCGTCCTCCAAAAAGGTCAAAATAGATTCTGTTCAGTATCCATAGAACTCCCTTATTGCATCACTTACGTATTCGATCTTATCTTCTGTAATCTCTGGATACATGGGTAGAGAGAGGACCTTCTCTGAATAAGACTCTGTTATAGGAAAATCACCCTTTTTATATCCCAGTTCCTTAAAAGCCTCCTGCATGTGACAGGGTACAGGGTAGTGTATACCTGTGGTTATACCCCTTTCTTTCAGATAGTTTATAAGGAAGTCCCGCTTCTCGGTTCTTACAACAAACAGATGGAAGACGTGAGAGAAGTCTTTCTTTTCGAATCGGGGTAGCCTTACCTCAGGGATATCCTTCAAGAGTTTGGAGTAAAGTTCGGCATGTTTGAATCTCAAGTTATTCCAGCCATCAAGGTAGCGAAGCTTCACCATGAGTACCGCTGCCTGTAGAGAGTCGAGCCTGCTGTTAAATCCTTTTAGTACATGGCGGTATTTCCTCTCCTGCCCATAGTCTCTGAGCATACAGACCTTTTCAGCAAGTTCCTCGTTATCGGTAACTATCATCCCACCATCACCGTATGCACCAAGATTTTTGCCTGGATAGAAACTGAAACATCCCATATCACCTATGCCACCTGTACGCCTGACAGTGCTACCATAGTAAATGGCACCATGACTCTGGCAGGCATCCTCCACCACATAGAGATTGTACTTGCTTGCAATCCTTTTTATCTCATCCATATGGGCTGATCTGCCATACATGTGCACAGGTATGATTGCTTTTGTCCTTTCTGTTATGGCTTCACTGAGCCCCATTGTATCCATTGTATAGGTCTCCGGGTCTATGTCCACAAGTACAGGCTTTGCCCCGGAATAATGTATGGCAAGGAGTGTGGCAATGAAGGTGTTTGCCTGTGTGATTACCTCATCACCTCTACCAATGCCAAGGGCTTTAAGACACAGAAGTATTGCATCTGTCCCTGATGCAACACCGATTCCAAACCTGCAACCACAGTATCTCGCAAACTCATTTTCAAAGGCTCTAACTTTATTGCCGAGTATAAAACCGCAATCCTCAAAAACCTCTTCCATCTCCCTTTTTATCTCGTCACAGATGGCGTGATACTGTGTCTTCAGGTCAACGAATGGTACCTTCATAAAAGTAGTAGGTGGTTTGTTACTGTAATAGGTCTTCATTTCTTCAACTCCATGAAAGAGAGGATTTTACAGCCTCTTTTACACGCTCTATATCAGGTAGCACTTCCCTTTCACCACTGATAGATGCTGGTATGGGAACATCTGCCTTACCCACTCGAAGGATTCTCCCATCTATATATGGTAAGCATCTTTCAACAACCTGGCTTACCACCTCTCCTCCCACACCACCAAAAACATTACCCTCCTCAAGATACACAAGTCTGCCCGTCTTCCTCACAGATTCAACAACAGTATCTATATCGAGTGGCTTAAGTGTCCTTAGATCGATAAGTTCAACGTCAATGCCTTCAGAGAGGAGTTCTTCCAGAGCAGTACTACCAAGATGTACCCCGTAGGAATGACTAACGAGTGTAACGTCTCTTCCCTCCCTCACTATCCTCGCCCTGCCAAGTGGTACAGGTTCTGTGTCGAAATCAAATTCTACCTCCATGTTGTATAGAAGTTTGTGTTCTATGAAGAGTACAGGATTGTTGTCATACACGGATGATAGAAGGAGCCCGTATGCATCACTTACAGAAGCTGGGGCAACTATTTTAAGACCTGGTACACTCATAAAACATGCCTCGAGTGTCTGAGAATGACTTACACCATAACCCCTGTATCCTCCTGCCGGTGTGCGTATTACAACAGGACAGGTAAGCTGTCCACCGTACATATAATGGATATTGGCTGCGTGATTGACAATCTGATCCGTGGCAAGGGTTATAAAATCCATAAACATTATCTCCACTATTACTCTAAAACCAGTCATAGCCGCACCAACAGCAATCCCTGTAAAACCACCTTCTGATATGGGTGTGGATATTATTCTCTTTGGATATTTTCTGTAGAGATCTGAGGTAACACCAAAGGCACCACCATACTCTGTTATATCCTCACCCATGATGATTATGTTTTCATCTTCACTGAGTAATCTATCGAGGGCATTGTATATCGCCCTGCGATACGTAAGCGTTTGTGTACGCATAAGCCCCTCTCAATGCCTCATCTTTGTCGAGTTCCTTACACTCCTCCTCTGCATATCTGTAAGACTCTTCGATCGTGTTCCTTAACGATTCTCTTATGGCATGTAGTTCTTTCTCTGGGAGTATCTCTAAGAGTTTCTTTTCTATCTGTGCAATGGGGTCTTTTCTCTTCCATTCATCCTCTTCATCACGTGTCCTGTAGAGCCTTGGATCGCTCTTTGAATGACCGCAGAACCTGTAAGTCTTTGCCTCAAGGAGGAAGGGACTGCCATTTCTTACCTTACTGAGTATCTTTTCTGTGGTAGAATATACTTTCTCGATGTCCATACCATCAACTATCGTTGACTCGATACCATAGGCGCATGCCCTTTTTGCCACATCCTCGTACTTTGAGACCATAGAAAACCTTGTGGACATACCGTACATATTGTTTTCACATACGTAGAGGATGGGTAGACCCCATACTGAAGCCATGTTGAGTGATTCATGAAAGGCTCCCTGATTCGATGCCCCGTCGCCGAAAAAACAGACTGCTATGCGGTCTTCGTCCCTGAGTTTTATAGATAGGGCAGCACCTGTTGCTATTGGTATACCCCCACCTGTGATACCGTTTGTTCCAAGAAAATTCACATCCTTTACACATAGATGTTGTGTTCCGCCTTTTCCCATGCAGTAACCCTCACGTCTACCAAGGAGTTCAGCAAAGAGGAGTTTTATATCAGCACCCTTTGCAATGAGATGTCCGTGTCCCCTGTGTGTACTTACCACATAGTCTGCTCTCCTGATACAGGATATAACACCAACCGCAACTGCCTCTTGACCTATGCACAGATGTGTGGTACCCCAGAGCCTCCCCCTTGAGAAAAGCCAGTCTACCTTTTCCTCAAAAAGACGTATCAAAAGGGCTTTACTGTACAGCTGGATTAGTTCTTCTCTTTTCATCTCCCCCTGAAACTCTTTCCTATAATCCTTGCTGGATTACCCGTTACAACCACATCGTCTGGTATGTCTGAAACAACCGCAGAGCCCGGTGTTATAACGACATTACGCCCTATGGTTACCTGTGAGTTTATAGATGCACCAGCACCTACGAGTACATTGCCTTCAAGACGCACAACCCCTGATATATGACACCCTGGTGAAAGATGGGAATAGTCACCTATATAACAGTCATGGCTCACCACACTCCCCATATCCACTATCACACCACATCCAAGAAAGGTATCGGTACCTATAATAGCGCCGGTCTCAATAAACACACCACCAGATATAAGTACTCCCATTGAGATAATCGCCCTTTTATCTATAAGCGAGATGAGCTCCACATAGGGTGTCTCTTTCTGTATCCTTTCCAGTATCTTTTTCCTGTGCTCAGAATGGAGAGAGACTATTACCCCATCCACCTTTCCATTTGATGCATACTCAACAAAGTCTTTCCATCCACCGAGCACCTTGTATTCGAGGATCTCTCTATCCTTGAGTGTTTCGTTGTCATCAAAGAGCCCGATGCATATAAGATCATCATGAAATCCTAAAAGTTCTCTCACCTGTTTACAGCCGAGTCCAGCCCCGTATATGGCTATCCTTTTCTTCTCAACAAAGTTCCTTACGTGTCTTTCCTCAATAACACCTCCACCTATGCTTTCATAAATCATGCTGGTATCGAGTTCATGCTCTTCTATAAGCCTTCTTGCGGATGGGGTGACAGGTATCTTAAGGGTATCAGCCCTTCTCCTTCTCGTAAGGGTAGAACCTTTGTTCCAGAGTTCTTCCCTTTTTTTCTGATGATACCTCTTTTTCTGGTCTTTTTTCTCTTTATATCCTTCAAGGATCTTATTTATATTCTCCTGTGGTGTATCGGTAAGTACTGCTACAGGTTCTGTAAACTGAACCCTCTCACCTTCCCTGAATAGCCTCTTCCTTAAAAAACCATCGAACTCACTCTCCACCTCAAAAAGTGCCTTGCTCGTTTCAACAAGCAGAACAGGCTCGCCTTTTCTTACGTAATCACCTTCCTCCTTCCTCCATTCGGCAATTATACCCTCTTCCATGTTTGTACCGAGTTTTGGAAGTATGACCTCGTGTATCACCTCTTCTATCTACCCCTTTCTTAAAGAGATAGGTCTTGTCCTGCTATCCTCAGGGCTTGTTCCCCTTACCCTCACAGGTACACCCTGCATATTGAGAGATTCATTGACTGCGAGCATGACATCTATTACCTGAAGCCCTGTCGATCCATCTGAGATAGGTTCTTTACCCTCGGTAATACATTCTACAAAATGTCTGCATTGTTCCTTGAGGGGTTCTGTATTCTCAATCCTCGGGCTTATAATATCCCCATCCCTCATAAGTAGCCTGAACTCCCCAAAGTTTACTGGATCGCCATCCTCCATGACCCCTTTTTCAAATATCCTTATCCTTTCAAGGTTCTCAAGGTCATCAAACATAATCCTTCTTTTACTTCCCACCACAACTACCTCTCTTACCTTGTAGGGGTCAGCCCAGCTTACGTGTATGTTCGCTATAATGCCATTGTTGTATCCCAGTGTAACAAAACCCACATCCTCCCTTCCGTTGTTAAACAGCCTTGTACCTGTAGCACTCACCCACTCAGGAAGGGTATCGACGAGAAAGTTAAATATGGAGATATCATGTGGTGCAAGGTCCCAAAGGGCGTTTACATCCTTGCGTATGGGTCCCATGTTGGTGCGGGTTGAATACATGTAGTATATCTTTCCAAATGATGGGTCTTTGATGTACTCCTTGAGCCTCCTTATGCCTGCATTAAAAAGAAATGTATGTCCCACCATGAGTACCTTCTTCTTCATACAGGCAAGTTCGATAATCTCTTCGGTATGTTCTCTTCTCAGGGCAACGGGTTTTTCAACGAGTACATGTTTGTCTGCAAAGAGTGCCTTTCTTACCAGTTCGTAATGTGTTGTGGCAGGTGTGGCAACAATAACTGCATCAATAGTCCTATCATCC
>WGFF01000256.1 GCA_015492355.1 Deltaproteobacteria bacterium | reverse complement strand
GCATTGTAACCGACCGATGTCTGCGAACAACTCACAACGGTTTATGTTTAACAATATCCTCTTCTACCATTGTAACCGACCGATGTCTGCGAACAACTCACAACTATAACAGGGGATGGAGGCAAGAAGTAATATTGTAACCGACCGATGTCTGCGAACAGCCTGCACAATCGTTATGTTCAGTAAACGGTAAACTATTATCCAGTAAGGCTCTGCTAACGGATCACAACCTCATAGGGTAAAACACGTAAAGTCCGCCGATTATACAATATCATGAGCCATGAGCCAGACCCCATCCGACCATATCTGTTGGTCGGGGCGAGAGGATTCGAACCTCCGACTCCCTGCTCCCAAAGCAGGTGCGCTACCAGACTGCGCCACGCCCCGGCTAAAAATCTTATTTAACATATCACCGCTCCTTTTTCAACCCCATTCCACCACAGCTCACCCCCCTCAAAAGGCTCTCCCTTGCCTTCATCAGGGCTATTCCCCTGTGGCTTATGCGGTTTTTCTCAACGGATGATATGCTGGCAATGGTCTTGCCCATGGATGGGACGAAAAACACAGGGTCATAGCCAAACCCCCCCTTACCAGAGGGTTCTGTGGCTATAGTCCCTTCCAGTACCCCCTCAAAGGTCTCCTCCCTGCCTGATGGATACACAATGGCTATGACACACCTGAATCTGGCTGTCCTCTCCTCAAAGGGCACATCCCTGAGTTCATCAAGGAGTCTCTTTACATTCTCCTCATCCGTTGCATCAGGACCGGCATATCTCGATGAATACACCCCTGGTCTTCCTCCAAGGGCATCCACCTCGAGCCCAGAGTCATCGGCAAGGGCTGGAAGAGAGGTTTTATGGCTTACATAACGTGCCTTCTTGAGCGCATTGTCCCTAAAAGTCTCTCCATCCTCAGGGGGAAGATCGATACCGGGAAAGTCATCAAGGGTGAGTATCTCAAGCCCCTCGATATGGGAGAGTATATCCTTTATCTCCCTTATCTTGCCCCTGTTCCTCGTTGCAAGGACTACCTTCATTCGACGGTGCCCTGGAGTACCTCCTCCTGTATGGCTATCAACTCCTTTATGCCCTTTGTGGCAAGCTCGATGAGCCTTGACATATCCTCTCCTGTAAAGGGCATCCCCTCTGCTGTGCCCTGCACTTCCACAAACCTCCCGCTCCCTGTCATGACAACGTTCATATCCACATCTGCCACAGAGTCCTCCTCGTATGTAAGATCGAGCATCGCCTCTCCCTCCACCATACCCACACTCACTGCTGCCACAAAATCCCTCGATGGCACGGTCTCTATGGTGCCCTCGTCCCTTAAAAGGCTCAATGTATCCATCACAGCAACGAATGCACCTGTAATGGAAGCAGTCCTTGTACCACCATCTGCCTGAAGTACATCACAATCAACAAGTACAGTCCTCTCTCCTATCTTTTCCAGATCGAAGACCGCCCTCAGGCTCCTCCCTATAAGGCGCTGTATCTCCTGAGTCCTTCCCCCGATCCGTCCCTTGATACTCTCCCTGGGTATCCTCATCCTGGACGACCTGGGGAGCATCGAGTACTCTGCGGTTATCCAGCCCTGTCCCCTGCCAGCAAGGAAGGGTGGCACGCCTTCCTGCACTGTCGCAGTGCAGATGACCTTTGTATCACCCATTTCAATGAGCACAGACCCTTCCGCAAACTTAAGGTAATTTCTCGTTATCCTCACGGGCCTCAACGTATCATTGGCTCTGCCGTCCTTTCTTTTCATCTTCCCTCCCGCAGTTCAACATATCCAGCCCTCTCCTTCAATCTCCTCTCAAATCTCAATACCCCATCGGATATTGCCTCTGCGATTTTTTTCTGGAAGGACCTACGCGATAGCCTCTTTTCCTCGATAGGATTGGTTATGAACCCGACCTCCACGAGTACACTCGGCATGGTTGCCCCTGCAAGCACTATGAAAGGCGCCTGCTTCACTCCCCTGTTCTCACCGCCAGTAACCCTCAGAATACTCGTATGGATACTTTCGGCAAGGCTTGCGCTCTGATGATGTGCCTCGGTCTGGACAAGGTCCCACAGGATAGCCTTTATATCGTCTATCTTGCCATCGGATACCCTGCCATCTATACCCACCATGTTGTTCTCAAAGGCAGCAACCATCCTTGCCTCATCATCCGATGCCTCAAAACTCAAGAAATAGGTTTCAACCCCTCTCGCACCTTTCCTGCGCGCTGCGTTGGCATGGATGCTTATGAAAAGGTCTGCCCTGTTCTTGTTGGCAAAGGCGGTCCTCTCTTCAAGAGAGATGTATACGTCCTTCGACCTTGTCAGGAGTACCCGGCAGTCGAGCCTATCCTTCAAAATCCTGGCAAGCCTCTTTGCTATGGCGAGGGTGAGGTCTTTTTCCTCGAGCCCCGATGGACCTATGGCACCCGTATCCTCTCCACCGTGCCCGGGGTCTATCACAATCACCTTTATGGGACTCTCATCGAAAGACCAGCACCACGAGGGGAGAAAAACAGAGGCACATACCACAAGAAAGTATGTCATATACCTGTACATCTCAATTATTTTAAATTTTACAACATACAAAATCAACAATTAAAGATAGTGCCTGTATTGCAATCTCCAGGGTATTGTGTCATATTTATCAATGAGGAGATGTCTTTTTTCCATAGAGAGTTCCATCTCTTCAGTGGTGGGCTCATTCTAAAGGGAGTAGACCCGTTTTGGAACATCCAACTTCACGGATAAAGCCCCTGGATGTCATTTTAAAGAAGAGACCATCTGAAACCTTTTTCAAGGGGTCAAAAAGGGGAGTGAGCCAGCCTCTGGACTTACAAGCCCTGTGATCCGTCCACAATAGCAGGGTATGTAAACTCAGGGGTTCACCTCCAGAACTCTAAGGATGGGCTTAAATAGAGGGATTGGAGTGGAGGGGTGATTGAAATACCACGGAGGGATATGGACCATTGTTGTTTAGGGTCCTGTGTGGGGGTCTTAGAGACCCTTTTACGAGCCAGCCAGGATGCCCTGCTCCGGGTGTGATAAAGTGTGGGCTTGTAAGACGCAAGGGGGGCTATTGCCTTTGAAACCCGGTGGATGAGACCTCGGGTGAACTCTATGTGGGGGTTTAACGATCGACCTCCTAATGGATATGGTCTTTTTGGGATTTCAGGGAGTACATCTCTGAGGATGCAAGACACTGTATGGTGGGCGAGAGGTTTTACAGATGGCTATTCCACGGTACCTTAAGGATGGACTTACTGTATGTTTGTATGGCTTGAATTCGTAGCATGTTCCGCACTCATCGTTTTCAGTGGTTCAAGGCTTTCCAGATACGGTGATGTGATAGCAGAAAAGAGTGGTCTCGGCAGGACGTGGATCGGGCTTGTATTAATGGCAACCATTACATCCCTGCCTGAACTCATCACCGGGGTGAGTTCCGTAGCCATAGTGGATGTGCCTGACATCGCACTCGGGGACATAATGGGCTCGTGTATGTACAACCTTGCCATACTCGCCCTGATGGACATACTCGACAGACGCAAGCCCATCTTTCTCGGGGCAAGCAGGGGGCATATACTCTCTGCAAGTTTCGGCATATTGCTCATAGGCATAGCGGTGATATCCATATTCCTTAACGAGTACATGCCCTCCATAGGGCACATCGGTCTCTATACACCTGTTATAATAGGTGTGTATCTCGTGGGTATCAGGGTTGTGTACTTCTTTGAGAAACGAGCCATGAGTGAACTACTCCACAAGGCAAAGGAGAGCTTCATATACGTGGAGGTACCCCTTAAAAGGGCGATACTCATGTACACGGTCAATGCCTTGATTATAGTCGGCTCTGCAACATGGCTTCCGTTCATAGCAGACAGGCTTGCAGAGGAGACAGGGCTCGGAAGGACATTCATGGGAAGTGTCTTTGTTGCCATGACCACCTCGCTTCCAGAGGTGGTGGTTTCAGTGGCAGCGGTGATGATAGGTGCCCATGACCTTGCCATAGGAAATATGTTCGGAAGCAATATGTTCAACATCCTTGTACTCGCGGTGGATGATATATTCTATACCAAGGGACCTATCTTCTCGCACATATCCATAAACCATGTCATGACTGGCATGATAGCGATAGTGATGACATCGATCGCAGTGATAGCCCTTACCTATCCCCCACAGAGGAAAAAGACTTTTAGGGTGGGATGGGATACATTTGCGATTATAATCGTCTGGGTTGTGGGTATATTACTTCTCTATATCACAAGGATGCGCATATGAAACCGGTTGTATTCACAGACCTCGATGGTACGCTGCTCCATCCTGAGGATTACTCCTTTGATGCGGCACTCCCTGCGGTGGAGTACATAAAGAGACATAACATACCCCTTGTATTCTGTTCGAGCAAGACGAGAAGGGAGATAGAGGTCATAAGAAGGAGGCTATCCAACAACCACCCCTTCGTATCGGAAAACGGCGGGGGGGTATTCATCCCTGAAGGATACTTTCCCTTTCCCACAGGGGATAGAAGGATGGATGGTTACAGTGTGGTAGTCCTCGGCAAACCCTACGGTGAAGTAAGGAGGGCATTTGTCGATATAAGGAATAAGACAGGTCTGAGGCTTGTTGGATTCGGGGATATGGGTGTAGATGAGGTCTCTGAGGTCACGGGGCTTTCAACAGAAGAGGCAGAACTCGCAAAGATGAGGGATTTTGAGGAGCCTTTTATATTCCAGGGAGATGAGGAGGGGCTGAAGATACTGGTTGAGGAGATACAGAAAAGGGGGCTTTCCTTTACCAAGGGGAGACTCTTCCATATCCTCGGTCCCCATGACAAGGGCAGGGCAATAAGGCTCCTTAAGGGATTCTACAGGGAGCTCTACGGGGAGATAGTGTCCATCGGAGCGGGTGATGGGTTGAACGATGAGCCGATGCTCAGGGAGGTGGACTACCCTGTTCTTGTAAGGAAAGGGGATGGAGGGTATGAATCCCTGGATGTACCAGGGCTTCTGAAGGCAGATGGGGTGGGTCCAGAGGGCTGGAGGTCTGCCATCATGGATATACTCAAGAAGGAAGCCCTCTGTAAAAAGGGGCTTTCCCCCTGACGCCCCCCTTATTTTACAGGGATAATATCCCATGAATCACCCTCTTACCGTGGTGGGAGACTATCTATTATGCTGGGTAGAAAAGTTACAGGGGGTTTTAAGTACGACGATGTCCTTGAGGTGGGATAGGATTGTCACCCCTGGGGAGGTAATAGTAGATAAGACAGGAAGCGAAGCCCCCGTCCACAGGCGGGGCATTCTGGGTGGGCTTGTAAGACGGGTTTTAGCCAGAGAAGCTATCTTCTGCTTAGAATGTGGGGCTTTGCCTTTTGAGACCTTACAGAGAGGGTCTTATCAGGGACGGAACCCCCATGAGACCAGAGAGCCCCTGTGAGGATCTGTAAGATTCACAAAAAGGAGGCTATATCATTACTTCCATGACCGTAGATTTCAGTCTTCTTCCAGAACAGGCACAGGAAAAGATAAAGGATCTGGGTTCTGCGGACATTGTGGTGGGCATTGCAAGCTACAACAATGCAAGGACTATAAACCATGTGGTCATGGCAGTGGATGCCGGGCTCCGCAAGTACTTCCCCAAGGACAGGTCTGTTATAATAAACTCCGATGGTGGCTCATCGGACGGGACACCCGAACTCGTAAAGAACACGACCATCGACCATCGAACGGTCTTCCTTGAACACCCCATCTACCCCATACACCGTATCTCCACACCCTATCACGGCATCCCTGGCAAGGGCAGTGCCTTCAGGACCATCTTTCAGATGGCGGTTCTTCTGGGTGCAAAGGCATGTTGTGTGGTGGATGCAGACCTTAGAAGCATCACGCCAGAATGGATAGAACTGCTCCTTGTGCCAGTGGTGAAAGAGGGGTATGACTTTGTCGCTCCCCTTTACAGTCGTCACAAGTACGATGGAAGTATAACAAATTCTATTATTTACCCTGTAACGAGGTCTCTTTACGGAAAGAGGATAAGACAGCCCATAGGAGGGGAGTTCGGCTTTTCGGGTAAGCTTGCGGAGTTCTATCTCTCACAGGATGTATGGGAGTCTAATGTTGCACGGTACGGTATAGATATATGGATGACCACAGAGGCGATAGCAGGGGGGTTTAAGATCTGTCAGGCTTACCTCGGTGCAAAGATACACGATCCAAAAGACCCTGGCAGAGACCTGAGGGATATGTTTGTACAGGTGGTGGGCTCTCTTCTTACCCTTACAGAGAAACACTACAACAAATGGAAGGAGATAAAAGGCACAGAAGACATCCCCACATTCGGTTTTAAATACTTTGTGGGTGTTGAACCCATAAACGTAAACATAGAAAAGATGATAGGGCAGTTTAAACTGGGTGTGGAAAGCCTCAAGGATGTGTGGAAGGATATACTCGATGAGGGAACCATACAGGCGCTTGCAGAGGTGTCGGAACAGAAAATCCCCGACTTCCACCTCGACAACAGGACATGGGTGAAGATAATATACGATTACATACTGGCTTTCCATCACAAGAAGCTCTCTACAGAACATCTCCTCAAGTCCCTCATTCCCCTGTATCTCGGAAGGACCGCATCATTTTTCCTTGAGGTAGGGGATCTCAACAACGAAGAGGCAGAGGGAGTAATAGAGAACCTGTGTATGGAGTATGAAAAACAGAAAGACTACCTTGTAAAAGGCTGGTAAGAGGAGGTCAATTATGCTTAGAGAATCGATCCTATCTTTGTTCTCCACGGGATATTCCTTCCCTGGAGGGTCTTTTTTAAGTGCGGTAGTAGGTCCCCTCAAGACCTTTTTCACCAATCTCTTTACCTTTGTTATCTATCTGGTTGTAATGGTCATAATCCTTGTGATAGGGTTTATAATCGCCTCCATAATACAGAGATTTACACTCAAACTCCTCGATACCATTGGATTCAACAACTGGAGCGACAAGGTGGGACTTACATCCATACTTCAGAAAGGGGAGGTGAGAATCCCTCCATCCCAGTTTGTAAGTCTGGTATTTTACTGGTTTCTGGTTACAGCCTTTCTCATAGCAGGGCTTGCCTCCATAGACCTTGAGATGACCAACACCATTGTATCTGTATTCTTCATGTTCCTTCCAAGGTTCCTCTCTGCCATCCTTGTACTCATACTCGGTTATCTCTTTTCGAGCTTTCTTGCCAGGGCGACCCTTCTTGCAGGGGTCAATGCAGGGCTTAAGTACTCAAGGCTCCTTGCAGAGGCGGTACGTCTCCTTATGCTCATATTCATATTTGCAATGGCACTCGAACAACTGGGCCTGGCAACCGGTATAGTGGTGGCTGCCTTCTCCATACTCTTCGGTGGGATACTGCTTGCCCTTGCCATAGCCTTTGGATTGGGTGGCAAGGATGTGGCAAAAAAGATACTGGAGGGGAACATGGCAAAGGAAGAGGAAAAGGACGACATACAGCATCTCTAAGTTTGTGTAATCTCTGGAATTAAAACCCTTGACACCCCCATTGCCCTCTGTTACCTTTTATTAAAGGATTCTTTATGGACCACAGGTAATGTGGTAGAACCTTAAAAAAACTCTTAGCGTAAGGAAAGTCGGGAGGTGGCTTATGGCAACGAGGGTCTTTTCGGTTGTTTTGTTGTTGGTGCTTACGGTACTTTTGAGCGAGGCACCAGCGGATGAGTTTATTACACGATGGGCATCTGGTGAGGTTGTTGCCACAGACACCACTGCTGTCCCCAACACCATAGTTCTCAGGACGAAGAACTGGAAGGGCTTGGAATTTATAGTAGGGGCAGCAATAGATGAAAGCACTGTGATAAGGATCAATAACAAGCCCGCAACCTTGAAGGATGTAAGGGTGGGGGATCATGCGGATATAGTATATGTAAGG
>WGFF01000255.1 GCA_015492355.1 Deltaproteobacteria bacterium | reverse complement strand
GGGGTTTCCCTCAGACTTAAAATCCTCTGGGTTATCGCCCTTTTTTAGAGGTTCTCCCTCTTATTAATTTATGTACCACCCTTGCCTTTTGTCAAGGAAAGGGGGTAATATTGTTTCTTATGGGGTTTGTGGATACAGAAAGGGTTTTTAAGAACATAAGGCTTCTTGAGTCCACCCCTTTTGCTGGTCTTCTGGATGAGGTGGTGGAATGTGCGCTCTGTTCTGCCCATCCTGACAGTGCACTGAACAACCTTGAACGGATAGCCAGGGCTGTACCTGAAAGGGTGCTCAGGGATTTTTTAAGGGATACCCGCTGGCTTCAGGCACTCCTCATCCTCTGCGGTGCATCACCCTTCCTTACAGGGATTATGCTCAGGGAACCATCTCTGTTTGAATGGTTGTTCCTCCAGGGAGGGATCCTCAAGAGGATGACCCTTGATGGATTTAAAAAGGATCTTCGATCTATGACAGAAGGGGTGGAGGACCTCCATACCTTCGGAAGGGTGCTGAGGAGGTACAGAAACAGGGAGTTTTTACGCATAGGTGCAAGAGACCTTCTCGGGCTCGGAGGGCTTGAGGAGATCACAGGGGAACTTTCAGACCTTGCAGGGAGTGTGCTCGATACAGCAGTGGGGTTCTGCATGGAAAGGGTAAGGGAGCTCCACGGTACACCTCTTTACAGGGATGAGACAGGCAGAACAAAAGAGGCAGAGTTCACGGTGATAGGGCTGGGAAAACTGGGTGGAGGGGAGCTTAACTTCTCTTCGGACATAGATATACTCTATATCTATTCCTCTGACAGGGGTGAATCCACCGGCATAGAGGGCAAGAAGAACGGTTCTGTAAGCCTCCATACCTTTTTTGTAAAGGTTGCAAGGCTCCTTACAAGGCTTGTCTCAGAGGTCACAGAGGATGGATTTGTCTTCAGAACAGACCTTGACCTCAGACCAGAGGGTAGAAGCGGGGATATTGTGAACTCCCTCAGGAGTGCAGAGATATACTATGAGTCCTGGGGACAGATGTGGGAAAGGGCTGTGATGATAAAGGCTCGGGAGGTTGCAGGGAGCCAGACCCTGGGCAAAGCCTTCCTTGAGATGATAAGACCCTTTGTGTACAGAAAATACCTGGACTTCACAGCCATAGAAGAGATACGCTCCATGAAGGAAAAGATAGACCTGAGCCTTCTTAGAAGGCGCCCTGGCACAGTGGATGTCAAGCTTGGAAGGGGTGGTATAAGGGAGATTGAGTTCTTCTGTCAGACACTCCAGCTCATACACGGAGGAAGGGATGCCTCCCTCAGGGAGAGAAACACCCTGAAGGCACTTGAACGACTGAGGAACGGTGGATACATACGTGACGAGGAGTTTTTTATCCTCAGGGACGGATACATCTTTCTCAGGAGACTCGAACACCGCATCCAGATAATGGAAGGCAGACAGACCCAGGCTATACCAGCAGGCAAGGAAGAGCTCGAAAGGCTTGCACGTATGATGAACCTCAGGGAAAGGGATGGCAAATCCCCTGGTGAGGTCTTCTGGGAGGAGTACAGAAAGGTAACCGATAGAATACATGAACTCTTCAGGGCCCTCTTCTATAGCCCTGAAAAGGAGACCCTAAGAAAAAGGGTACCAGAGGATATACTCCTGCTCTTCTCCACCGATGCAGGACCCAGGGAGGCAGAACATATCCTCAGGACCGCTGGCTTCAGGGACCCAGAAACCGCAAGGAAAAAAGTCATACTCCTGAGGGATGGTCCACCATTTACCCATCTATCATCGAGGGCAAGGGTAGCGCTGGAACGAATAGGACCCTATCTTCTCTACCTCACCTCAAGATCGCCAGACCCTGATAGATCCCTTAACCACCTTGAGAGATTCCTCTCAGCAGTGGGTGCCAGGACGGTCTTCTATTCCCTCCTTTCTGAGAATCCCAAGGTGATGGAAGAACTCACCAGACTCTTTGGTACGAGTGATTTCCTCTCCGAGATGCTCGTTGAACATCCAGAGAATCTCGATCTTCTGCTCTCACGGGAGATTGCCATACCTGAAAGACCCCGCAACGATATGGAAAGGGATTTAAAGGAGATACTCTCATCGGTCAGTGATTACGAAGAAAGGCTCGAGTCTGCAAGGAGGCTACGGAATCAGGAGGTCTTCCGCATAGGCATCAATGACATCATGGGCAAGCTCCCCATAGAAGGTGTTTTTGAGCAGATGACCTTTCTTGGAGAGCTCTGCCTTGACTTTGCCATAGACTGCGCCTTTGAACTGCTGTCCGAAAGATACGGTATGCCAGTGGACAGGAGGTTTTTTATCATAGGGCTCGGCAAGCTCGGTGGAGGGGAACTTGCCTATGGTTCTGATCTGGATATACTCTTTGTATACCCTGAGCAGACAGGAGAGACCTCCGGACCGAAAAGGCTCTCTCCTCACGAGTTCTTCGTAAAGATAGCCCAGAGGATAATAAGCATACTCTCCCTGAGGACAAAGGAGGGCTTTCTGTTCGAGGTGGACACCCGTCTCAGACCTTCTGGCAGTGCGGGACCTCTTGTTGTATCACACAACTCCCTCCTCAGGTACTATTCGGAGAGAAGGGATGTCTGGGAAAGACAGGCCCTGGTGAAGGCAAGGGTCGTTGCAGGGGACAGGGAATTCGGTAGCACCGTTACAGAAGAACTCAGAAAGAGGCTCTACCTCCAGCCCCTTACACCAGAGGATGCGAAGGAGATGCTCCGCATAAGAAGGCGTATGGAAGTAGAGATTGCCAGGGAGGGTCCTGAAAGATATAATATAAAGACAGGACGGGGGGGGATAGTAGATATAGAGTTTCTTGCTCAGGCACTCCAGCTCAGATACGCTGGCAGATACCCCTTCCTCGATACCCCTTATACACTCGAAGCCCTTACAAGGCTCTTGAAAAAGGGTATACTCAAAGAGAAGGACTGTAACCTCCTGAAAGATGCCTACAGGTTTTTGAGATACCTTGAGACGAGACTGAGAATAGTACATGCAAGGGCAGAGGGATACATATACAGAAGGGGCGAAGAGGTACACACCCTTGCAAGAAGGATGGGGTACACAGGTACAGACCCCGGGGACAGGCTCATAGAGGACTACAGGGAATACACGGGCAGGGTAAGGACACTCTATCTTGATACATTGAAGGTCCTTTCCAATCCTTAATCGTTGCACCAGGAGAGATCCCTTGAAGGAACTGCAGGGCAGTCTTACCTATACGGTCATGCCGAAACTCCTCCACGTCATATACTCAAGGGCAGACTCCTGCGGTGTACTCGACCTCCAGAGACCACCTGTAAGAAAACGATTCTTTTTCAGGAATGGTACACCTGTATTTGCGGTCTCCAACATGCTGAGCGAGGTCCTTGGAAGGCTCCTTGTGGCTGATGGTGTGATATCCCAGAAGGACTACGAAAGGTCCCTCAGGGTGGTGCTCGGTGAGAGGAAAAGACACGGAGAGGTACTCCTCTCCTTAGGACTCGTCACACAGGAAGTCCTCAACCACTACCTCGACCTCCAGGTAAGACAGAGGCTCTGGAAGGTCTTTTCCTGGCAGAAGGGAACATATATCTACAACACAGTGGACCACCTGCCAGAGGATATATCGGAGTTCCCGCAGAATCCAGCAAGGACCATACTCAATGGTATATATCTCGGTTATTATCCTGATAAAAGACTCAAAGAGGATCTCTCCGCCTACATGGATAAATACCTCATCCGTTCACAGAAGATGGGCAGGTACTCTATCAGGGATTTCGGTCTCAATCTCCAGGAGAGACGATTCCTCGAATCCTTCGATGGTACAAAACCCCTTTCAGAGATACTAAAGGGGTCTGACCTTCTAAGACACAGGATAGAGTCCCTTGTATTGAGTTTTATCTTGACCGAGGTGATAAAGGAAGGTCGATCCTCCGGGGATGTTCAAACCCTTCTCAAAACCCTCCAGACAGACCTGGAAAGGTTCAAGTCCATGGATGATACCGAACTCTTTGGTCTCAAGGAAGATACAAAAGACCATGAAAAACTCGAAGAGGCATACCTCGAACTCTCAAAGAAGTACAGACCAGAGGCCTTCAGTGAATATCAGGACGAGGTGAGGGCACTCGCAGGGGAGATATTCTACTACCTTACAAAGAGATACGTAAACCTGTACAGTACCCAGAAAGAAAAGGAAGAGGAGGAGAGGGAAGAGAGCAGGGTCAATGCAGAGATACTCTTCATAAAGGCAAGGTCTGCCATAGCCAGAAGAGACTTGAAAGAAGCAGAGGAGATACTGAAAAGGATAACCCGTCTTAACCCCCTTGAACCCGAATACAGGGCTTATCTCGGATGGGTGGGGTTCCTTAGAGACCCTTCCTCCTTCAGGGAGGCAGAAGCCATTGTAAGGCAAGCCCTGGATATCAAGGCAGATTCCGACTCTGCATGGTACTTCCTGGGAAGGATACTCCTTTACAGTGGCAACATGGAGAAGGCACGGTCTTCCTTCCAGAAGGCACTCAGGTACAATCCCTGGTTTACAGAGGCACTCAGGGAGCTGAAACTCATCGAACTCAGGGAAGCCCTCAGAGAGGATGAAAAAAGGGAGTACATGGACTTTTTCGGCTTCAGGGAAGACCCGATCTCTTCCGTTCCCTCAAGGAGGTTCTTTATACGTACAGAGGGTCTCAATAAGGTCCTCAAGGGTATGGCAGAGAACCTCAAAAGGGGGGGTATCGTTGTCTATGGACCAGAAGGCAGTGGCAAGACCACCCTCGGCTTTGAACTGCTGGGCATCTTTTCAAGAAAGAAGGTGCTTGCGGTATTTCTTCTCGATCCACCACACGATGGTCTTCCCCTCATGAAAGCCATAAACAGGGAACTCGGTGAGACAGACCATACAGACGACCTTGACGAAGAGATCCATACCTTCAAACGGGCCCTCACCATCAACATGGCAAAGAAAGGAACCTGTATTATAATCCTCGACCAGGCACACATGCTCAGGGATTCTGCCCTGAAGCTCCTCGAAGGGCTTACAGCACTCAGGGGCTTGAGGGTGGTGCTCATAGGAGAGCCAGAAATCCTCAAAAGGCTTGAACCCTTCCCATCCCTGAGGGAGAGGATACCTACTGCTTATGAAATACCACCCCTCACAAGGGAAGAGACCTCAATCTACATACTCAAGAGGATCGAACAGGCAAAGGGAAAGATATCCTTTACAGACGAAGGGATAGATGCCCTCTTCGAGGAGAGTAGAGGGCTTCCAGGTGGTATCAACAGGATACTGGAAAAGATACTCCTCTTTTATGCCCACTCTGCCAGTACCGAACCTGTTGACAGGGGTTGTGTGGAAAACGCCCTCAGGGGTGGATGCCCGCAGGAGAAAAGACCCTCCCCTTCCATAGCCCCCAGGGAGGAGAGTGTGGAGCCACCGGAAAGACCATCCGGTGGAGATATGGAAAGGGATATAACCATAGATGCCCAAAAACGTGGACCCCTGTCCATTATCTTTCTCGTAATAGCACTATTTATAGCGGGTCTGGTTGTGGGCTCTCTCATAGGTATTATTTGGTGGGGCTGAATAAGCCTTGACAACAGGTCTGGTTGGTTGTAAATAAAGGGGAAAACCCCAAAAGACTTTAGACCAGAAGTTTTGGGGAAGGGAGTTTGAGGGAAACCCCTTTTACAAAAGGGGTTTCCCTCAGGATACAGATACAGGGATAATAGGAAGGGATGGAGAAGGGTTTTTTCGAGGAAGTCCTTGCTACACTTGAAAATGCCAACCGCTTTCTGAATCTTCCCGAACCCATCTATCAGAGGCTCCGAAGACCGAGGCGATCTATTAT
>WGFF01000254.1 GCA_015492355.1 Deltaproteobacteria bacterium | reverse complement strand
GCAGCGTCAGATGTGTATAAGAGACAGGGGTGTTAACCCCCTGAAGCAATATCCTATCCTCCCCTTTCTATCCATCCCCCACCGAGCACCTCTTCGCCTCTATAGAAGACAACAGCCTGTCCCGGTGTTACTGCCTTCTGTGGTGTTGAGAACTCCACATAAACGCCGTTCTCTTTTATATATATGGTGGAACTCACCCCAGGGTGTCTGTAGCGTATCTTTACGGTTACATCCTCCACCACCTGTCCCCTGGGGGGTGTTATCCAGTTCACATCCACTGCTGTAAGTCCATGTGAATAGAGGTCTCCCTCCCTGCCCACCACAAGCCTGTTCCCCTTGGTGTCGATCTCCACCACATAGAACGGTCCACCTGCAAGACCGAGCCCCCTTCTCTGTCCCACCGTGTATCTGAAAAGCCCCTGATGGGTACCAACAACCCTGCCAGATGTATCTACTATCTCGCCAGGTCTGTCCCCGGTGCGTGTGGTTATGAACTCATGATAGGAATCATCCTGTACGAAACATATCTCCTGGCTCTCCTTCTTGTCCGATGTCCTGAGCCTGAGCCTCCTTGCATATTCACGCACATCCTCCTTTGTAAGGTCTCCAAGGGGAAAGAGGGTTCTACTCAGCTGGGACTGGGTCATGGTAAAGAGGAAGTAGGACTGATCCTTTCTTCCATCCACACCCTTAAGGAGCCTGTACAGTTCACCATCCTTTACTATCCTTGCGTAATGACCCGTTGCAATAAGATCTGCCCCCAGAAGGAGTGCCTTTTTCATCAGGACCTCGAACTTAAGTACCTGATTGCACTTTATACAGGGATTGGGTGTCTTTCCGTCCATGTATGTCTCAACGAAGTAGTCCACCACCTCTTTTGAGAAGATCTCCTCCATGTTCATCACATAAAAGGGTATGTCCAGTGCTTCTGCTACCCTCCTTGCGTCATGTATATCCTCTGGCGAACAACAACTACCCTGTGTGGCACAATCAAACTCTTCTATCTCAGTGTAGTCCCACAGGCGCATGGATACACCTATGACCTCAAAACCCCTCTCCTTGAGAAGTGCTGCGGTCACAGAGGAGTCCACTCCTCCACTCATTGCAACTACAACCCTTGTCCTTGGTGCCATGTTACAATCCCTCTAAAAGCCCCAAGCCTGAAAGGCAGGGGCTTTTATACTCTTATAAAAGGGTACCCATCGTCACCACCAGGACAGTCCTGCAGGAATCGAGGGATAGAGCCCCGATGATGCTGAAAATACCTATCGAAGGAGTTTACGTGGTTTTTTTGGTTTTTTTTCAAGAGGCTCAGCCCCTTTGAGTTTTTTGAGTCCCGTCATTCATCCACCCGGATGGCAGAAATTCCGGCGGAACTCGCAATTAAAAAAACGGCAGTGGAACTGCCGTAAAAAAAGACCTCCAGCGGGCTATGCTACGGAGAAGGTCTTTTTTATTCGCCCCCTGCCTGTTTTTTCTTCTTGTAGTCCTCTATCGCTGCATGGAGTGCATCTGCAGCAAGGTTAGAGCAGTGCATCTTTATGGGTGGCAATCCATCGAGTGCCTCTGCAACAGTGGCATTGGATATCCTTTCTGCCTCTTCAAGGCTTTTACCCTTGACGAGTTCTGTTACCATCGAACTCGTCGCTATGGCAGCGCCACAGCCAAAGGTCTTGAACTTGGCATCGGTTATCACATCGTTCTCAACCTTTATGGTAAGCTTCATCACATCGCCACAGGCAGGATTACCCACCATACCGGTACCACTTGGATTATCTATCTCACCCACGTTCCTGGGGTTCGTGAAGTGCTCCATTACCTTCTCGCTGTACATCCCTTCTTACCCTCCTTTCTATTTCTCAGCCTGTACGTAAAGGGGAGACATGCTCCTCATCCTCTCCACAATGGGTGGGATGGTCTCTATAACGAAGTCTATATCCTCAACGGTATTATCCTTGCCGAGGCTGAACCTTACAGAGCCGTGTGACACCTCGTGCTTGAGCCCCATTGCTACAAGCACATGGGATGGCTCAAGGCTCCCTGATGTACACGCAGACCCACTCGATGCAGCGATACCCTGCATGTCCATGCTCAGAAGGAGGGACTCGCCCTCCACGAACTCGAAGCTCAGGTTGGTCGTATTGGGGAGCCTCTTTTCCCTGTGCCCGTTGAGCTTCACATGGGGTATCCTCTCCATGAGACCCCTCTCGAGACGGTCCCTGAGGGATCTGAGATGTGCGGTCTCCTCTTCCATATCCCTCATGGCTATCTCACACGCCTTGCCCAGCCCCACTATACCGGGAACGTTCTCGGTACCACCCCTTCTGTTCCTCTCATGATGTCCACCGTGGATGAGGGGAACGAGCCTTACACCCTTCCTCACAAATAGTGCACCAACACCCTTTGGTCCGTATATCTTGTGACCCGATATGGTGAGAAGGTCCACACCGAGATTCCTCACATCTATGGGTATCTTGCCCGCAGCCTGTACAGCATCTGTATGAAAGGTAATACCGTGCTCCTTTGCTATCTCGCCTATCTCCTTTATGGGGAATATGACCCCTGTCTCGTTATTGGCAAACATCACTGTGATGAGTATGGTCCTTGGGGTGATACTCCCTTTGAGTTCATCGAGGTCAATAAGCCCATCCCCATCCACACCCAAGTATGTAATCTCAAAACCGTTCTTGGAGAGATACTTGCAGGTATTGAGTACCGCGGGATGTTCTACCTTTGTTGTTATTATATGATTGCCCTTGTCCCTCTTTGAGAAGGCAATACCCTTGATGGCATGGTTGTCTCCCTCTGTACCAGAGCTCGTGAATATTATCTCCTGGGGTGTGGCATTGATAAAGGCACTCACCCTTTCCCTTGCGTCCTCTATAGCCTTCTTAGGGGCTCTGCCTGCCCAGTGTATACTCGATGGATTGCCCCATTCGTCCCTGAGATAGGGCACCATCGCCTCGAAGACCTCTCCACTGAGAGGTGTGGTTGCATTATGATCGAGATATATCCTTCTCAAAGGTGCCTCCTTCCACCCTGAGAGATGCGGGTATCTGGTTTTACCTTCTTTTTGTTGTAGAGATTTTTTACCTCCTGACGCAGGTCCTCTATGCTTATGGAGCCCAAAAACTCCCTTATTTTCTCTGCCAGCCCCTTCCAGACCTTCTGGGTTATACACATATCCGCCCTCTCACATATCATGGCATCCTCATCGAGACAGGCAACTGGATTGAGGGGCTCTTCCACCACGGTTATGATATCACCCACACTTATCTCAGAAGAGGGCCTTGCAAGCACGTATCCACCGCCAGGTCCCCTCACACTCCTTACGATGTTACCCTTGCGGAGCTTTACAAAGAGTTGCTCCAGGTACGAAAGGGAGATACCCTCCTCCTTGGATATATCCCTGAGTGTTACGGGCTTACTACCCTCGTGACACGCAAGGGCTATGACCGCCCTCACCGCATATTGCCCTCTGGTGGATAATCTCATACCCAAAAATTCCCCTGCATACTCCAGGATGACCCTTAAAAGATAATCTAATATACCTTATCAAATTTGTCAAGTATTGTTTTCCGCCGAGGTTGGACAGGTAGGGGATGTTCTGCTATAA
>WGFF01000253.1 GCA_015492355.1 Deltaproteobacteria bacterium | reverse complement strand
CATACCCCACTGTGCAACCATCTTCTCTGCAAGGGAGGTCACCTCCTTGAGGTCGTTCTGTGCACCTGTGCTTACGTCATTGAAGACTATCTTCTCTGCGACCCTGCCTGCTATGGTCACTGTGAGCTTGTCCATGAGGTATGACCTTGGATAGTAGTGCCTGTCCTCCTCGGGGATGAGCTGTGTCACCCCCATTGCCATTCCCCTCGGTATGATGGATACCTTGTGGATGGGGTCCATATCAGGTAGTTTATAAGCGACAAGGGCATGTCCTGCCTCGTGGTATGCGGTTATCCTCTTTTCCTTCTCACTTATGGTCTCCTCCCTCTTTGCACCCATGAGGATCTTGTCCCGTGCCTCCTCGAAGTCAGCCATCTCTATCCTGTCCTTGTTCTTTCGCGCTGCGATGAGAGCTGCCTCGTTTGCAATATTCTCAAGGTCTGCCCCTGTCATGCCCGGTGTCCCCTTGGCTATCTTCTCAAGGTCAACATCCTCTGCGAGCCTCTTGTTTCTTACGTGTACCTCGAGTATAGCCTTCCGTTCCTTCCAGCCAGGTCTGTCTATGAGTATGTGTCTGTCGAATCTTCCGGGTCTGAGGAGTGCGGGATCGAGCACATCGGGTCTGTTGGTCGCAGCCATTACTATCACCTCTTCGTGTGGCTCAAAGCCGTCCATCTCGCTCAGGAGCTGATTCAGTGTCTGTTCCCTCTCGTCGTGTCCACCGCCGAGCCCTGTACCACGTGTACGTCCCACCGCATCTATCTCGTCTATGAATATTATGCTCGGGCTCGAGTCCTTTGCCTTTCTGAAGGTATCCCTCACCCTCGATGCACCCACACCAACAAACATCTCTATGAACTCCGAGGCACTGATACTGAAAAACGGCACCCCTGCCTCGCCTGCTGTTGCACGGGCAAGGAGGGTCTTGCCTGTGCCAGGGGGACCGACAAGGAGTATACCCTTGGGTACCTTTGCACCTATCTTCTTGAACTTTGATGGATCCTTGAGGAACTCTATGGTCTCCTTGAGTTCCTGTTTTGCATTGTCCATGCCTGCCACGTCCTTGAAGGTGACAGAGGGTTTTTTGCCATCGAAACGCTTGGCCCTGCTTGCACCAAAGGTAAACAGCCCCCCTGGTCCACCCTGTATCTGCTGGGTGCGCCTGAGGATGAGTATCCATATACCGATTATGAGTACCCAGGGAAGCACGGTGAGTATGAACTGCCAGAAGAGATTTTCTTCACCAGCAGGCAGTACGTTTATCTCCACACCCTTCTTGCGCATCCTTTCAAGGAGACCCTCTCCCTGGAAACTCGGCAGGAAGGTCTGAAAATGGTCTATCTCGATGGTCCTTTGCTGACCGGGTCGTTCTATCTCCACCTTAACCTTCTCTGAGAAGGTTCCACTCACCTCGAGGTTCTTTATGGTCACAGACCTTACATTACCCTTTTCGAGTTCCTCCATGAATCTTGTGTAACTTATGCTGTAGTACCCGGGTGTGGCGGTGTTGAAGAAAAGCCCCCATAGATAGAGGGCAACCGCAGCAGTAAAGAAGGCTATAAATACCCTCCACTGGGGGTTTTTGAACCTCTCTGCGAGTCTATCCTTCTGGTTTTCCATACAGATTTTACTATACTGCCATAAGTGGGTCTTGTCAAACGGTGGATGGGGAAGGCTCATACCCCTCTTGCCGATGGGGTCCATGGAATGCCTTTCCCGCTTGAAAGACCCTGGATGGTCTCATACCAGCCCATCCGATGGTGAACTCACCGAAACGGTCGTTTATGAGGTCCACCACCCTGAGAAGGTCTTTCCTCCTGCGGTCCTCCATGAAGAGGGAGGGCTGACAGTCCACAACGAGGGCGGACAGGGTGACCCCCATGAGCCTCATGGGCTGTTTGAGCCTCAGGGAGGTGAGAAGGTCCCTTGAGGTGAGATAGATGCAACGTGTATCGTCAGTGGGAAGGCACAGTGTTGTCTGATGGGTAAAGGTGTGAAAATCAGGGTACCTCAGGGTGAGGGCTATCCTTCTACCCTTGAGCCCCCATTTCCTTGCCCTCCTTCCGACCATCTCGCATAGTAACATGAGATACCCCTCTGCCCTTTCCTTGTCCGATACATCCTCTGGCAGGGTCATGGAGTGGCTTATACTCTTTGGCATACCGCCATGGTCGGTCCACTGGTATGTATCCATGCCCATTGCCATTCTCTGGAGCCTCTCACCTACAATGCCCAATCTCCTCCTCAGTATACCCGCAGGGCATCGTGCAAGGTCTCCACAGGTCTTTATACCCATGGCAGTGAGGATGGAGGTGGTGGCAGTGCCTATACCACAGAGCCTCTCCACAGGCAGACCATCGAGGAGTTCAGGGATGTCCTCCCTTTTTATGATTACAAGACCATCGGGTTTTTCGAGGCTCGATGCGAGTTTTGCAAGGAGTCTGTTCGGGGCTATACCGATGGAGCATACAAGCCCAAGCCCATCCCTTATCCTTTTCTTTATCATTGAGGCTACCTTTTCGGGTGGTCCAAAAAGCCTCTCTGTGCCCGTGATATCGACGAATGCCTCGTCTATGGAGCACATCTCTACCACCGGTGAAAAGCCCAGGAGTATATCCCTTATAACCATAGAGGTATGTACGTACTTTTCCATGTCCCCTTTTATCAGCACTATCTCTCTACACCTCTTCCTTGCCTGTGGAATGCTCATGCCTGTTTTCACCCCCCTTTTCCTTGCCTCATAGGATGCGGTTACAACCACACTCCTCTTTGAGGCACCCACAACAGCCACCTCTCTTCCCCTGAGCATGGGGTTACATCTCTGTTCCACAGAGGCAAAAAAGGCGTTCATATCTATGTGGAGTATGACAGGCTCCCTTCCTTCCATTGCCCCTAAGCAACCTCCACCCTCCTGAGTGTCCACCTCAGTGCGGACTGGTCGTATACGAGTTCGTACATGCATGAACCATCCGTGACAGAGAAGTGGATGAATACCCTCTCTCCCCTCCTCGTCCTCCACCTGTAGGTCACCTCCTCCACCCTGTACACCCTGTCCCTCCATCTGAACTTGAGCGGTCTTACCTCCCTTCCGAAGAGGGCCAATACATCTATGGTCTCCCCTATCTCTGTTATCATGGCTATCTTCAGTGTCTTTTCTTTATGATGGATACCACCTTGCCCACTATGGTGAGGTGTGGGTGTCCCCTGGACGTATCTATCCATATGGGCTTCATGTGCGGATTCTCTGGCTTGAGTACCACTGTACTGCTGTATCTGTAGAACCTCTTTACCGTTGCCTCATCGTCCACCATCGCCACCACTATATCGCCGTTGAGTGCATCCCGCTGTGGTCTTACGAGTATGTGATCGCCCTCTTCTATGCCCGCATCCTCCATACTCTCTCCCTCCACCCTGAGGAGGAAACAGCCCCTACAGTTGAAGAATCCCTCATCCAGGGTTACATAACCCTCTATGTCCTCTATGGCGAGTTCAGGTGTGCCTGCCCTTACCCTTCCAGCAACAGGTACCACCACCCCCTTTGATGGGCTTATGAGCCCTATGCCACGGGATACACCGGGTGTCCTCCTCAGGAAGCCCTTTTTTTCGAGTGCATCTATGTGCTTTCTTGCGTTCTTCGGTCCCTTTATACCGAAATGGATGCATATATCCCTGAGGGACGGCGGATAACCGTTCCTTTCTGTGAAATCCCTTATGTACTCAAGTACAGCCCTCTGCCTGTGCGTGAGGGGGGTGGTTGGATTATCCATGGGAAACATTTGTTACCCTATAAGGGTACAACCTCCATCTCCTCCTGTCAAGTACAAAGTCTCACTCCCGGTTAAGTCCCCTCCTGCGGGGCTTGACCAGAGGTGATTTTTGTAATAAAGTTAAAAGGTCAGGGATATTCAAGATATTTCCCTGAAAAGCCGATTTATTATATTAGGTAATGGGTCATCAGGTCGGACCTGGATTTTTGTTG
>WGFF01000252.1 GCA_015492355.1 Deltaproteobacteria bacterium | reverse complement strand
GTATTATATATGGTGATATAGACTGAGGTTTTTAGATAAGGAGGTCTTTTCATGGCGAATCCATCGAAGAACTGGTCGGACATACAGGATGGGCAGATAGATGCGGAGAGTCCGCTCGATACGACCCTTCTGACACAGATAAGGGACAATCTGGTGTATCTCAAGGAATGGCTTGGCGGGAGTTATACCGCCCAGGTGGATCACGACCATGATGGGGTGAATAGCAAAACCCTGAGGGATAACAGTGTTACAGGGGATAAGATAAATAAGACTCATACTGAAACTGCGCAAAGTATACCCGCCAATGCCACGTTTACGCCCTCTGCAGGTGTGTATCAACTGATGCCAGAGAGTGCGGCAGCAGATGGTTTCAGGATAGAAAGGTATATTGCTGGTTCGTGGCAGGGAAGCGGTACGATAGGTGCGGGCGAGTGTACAGGCGTGTATATCTTCGATGGAAGCAACCAGAAGATCCGCAATCTTTCTTCAACCAATACCAGAGTAATCTATCTCTGGAAGTATTGAGGAGGATGGATAGGATGATTATAGACAGGACCAAGCCTGAATTTTCGGATGTACCTGAGGGACTGGAAGGGGAGGTCTTGCTTGAGAGGGTGAGGGACAGGAATGGAAGGCTTGTGGGATACCTGACGGTGGATGTGGATACAGTAAGGGGTTTAAAAAACAGGACCCCTGAGGAGATAGAGAGGATGGGTTTATTTAAATACATGGAGATTATCGGGGGTATGGAGGGTGATGGAAGAAAGGGAGCTTGACAGGCTTGCAGAGATTATAGTCAAAAAATTCACAGACCAGAGAAGGTTCTGTCCACTCGATAATGAAGAACAGCAGGCAGTAAAGGACCTCATAAGGACGAAGAGGAATGCGGTGAGGGTCTTTTTATGGCTCTGTGGTGCCTTTGTTATATGGGTACTCAAGGATGTGTATAACTATATCATGGGGCATCTGAGTTTCAGATAGTCAGGGAGGAAGGAGATGAGCCTGTCCAAGAAACAGCGTATATTCACCCTTATGGTTGCTGATCTCATATCCTGGGCTTATTCCAAGGGTTATGAACTCACCTTTGGTGAGGCGTACAGGACACGAGAACAGCAGGAGATATATGTAAAAAGTGGTCGAAGTAAGACCATGAGGTCAAAACACCTTAAAAGGCTTGCGGTGGACTTCAACCTGTTTATAGATGGCAGGTATGTTCGGGACCCTGAAAGGTACCGTCCCCTGGGTGAGGAGTGGGAACGGCTCGGTGGCAGATGGGGAGGGAGGTTCGGGCTAAAGCCAGAGGAGTATGATAAAAAGGTCGGCTGGGATGCGAACCACTTTGAGTACGGGGGATAGACTGAAGAAGGGAGGTTCTGAGGGATGTCCGTACCTGTAATAGGCAGTCTTATCCAGTCCACGGTGGGCAAGGTGGTGGATAGACTTGCTGATAGATTCCTCCCGAAGTCCTTGAGCGAGGAGGAAAGGATCAGGTTTCGTATGGAGGCTGAAAAACTCGCCCTTGAGGAATATAAAACCGTGATGGCTGATATACAGGGTGCAAGGGAACTGGCATGGAGGGAAGCAGAATCCGCACCAGGATGGACAAAGGTCTTGACAGTTACACACAGACCCCTGTGGTCTTTTGTCATGCTTGGTATATTCTCATGGACGATAATAGCACCCTATCTCGGTTATCCGAATCTTGAACTCTCGGAGGTGCATAAAGATATAATGCAGACAGTCATTATCTTTTACTTCGGGGGGAGGAGTGTGGAAAAGACAGTCGGCATACTCAGGGGTAGATAGTTAAAGACCTCTTTTCCTTCCCATTGACACCCCGTGGTGGGGATGCCTATAATATTCTATATGCTGGGCAAGTATCTCATACTCATAGGTTTCGTGCTGATACTCCTGGGACTCTTTATCAACCTCGCCCCAAAGATACCCTATGTAGGGAAATTACCGGGTGATATATACTACAAGAAGGACAATTTTGTCTTCTATTTTCCCCTCACTTCGTCTATCATAGTGAGTATCATCCTGTCTCTTCTCCTCTACATCTTTACAAGACGCTGATGTTGCAAAAGTGAGAAGTTTTTATATCTTGTTGTATTTTTAACACAGGTCTGCACTGCCCCATTGGTGCAAGTATTTGATTTTATTAAATAGTAATTCTGGCATACATTTTGCAAAGCATATAAAAATATGTTGCAGAAGACTGTAAAGGAGAGTATAGAGTTCTGTGGTATAGGGCTTCACACCGGGTGTGTATGCAGGGTGAGGATAGAGCCTTCTGGTGCGGACAGTGGTATAACATTTATAAGGAAGGATATTCCCTCCTCTCCGCTCATAAAGGCTGATCCCAGGAATGTGGTATCCACCAGGTATGCGACCACCCTTGGGGTGGATGGTGTTACGGTTTCGACTGTTGAGCATCTAATGGCTGCGCTTTACGGGCTTGGTGTGGACAACTGTGTGGTGGAGGTAGAGGGCCCAGAGATACCCATAATGGATGGTAGTGCACGGGATTTTGTGGACATGATAGAGGATGTTGGTTTTACCTATCTCGATAAACCGAGGTGGTATCTTGTGGTGGAGAGGGCTATCAGGGTCTACAGAAAGGGTGCCTATGTATTGCTTCTGCCATCCAGGGAGATGGAGTTCAGTATAGACTACAGTATAGATTTTCGCCATCCCTTCCTCAAAAGGCAGACCTTCTCCAAGCTATTCTCCAGGGATGTGTTCAAAAAAGAGATTGTAATGGCAAGAACATTCGGGTTTCTTGAGGATGTGAAAAGGCTCAGGTCCAATGGGCTTGCCAAGGGAGGCTCCCTTAACAATGCCATAGTCATAGGAGAGAAGGATATACTTAACAAAGAGGGCTTGAGGTATCCTGATGAGCTGGTAAGGCACAAGGTGCTCGATATCATGGGGGATATAGCCCTCCTTGGGATGCCTGTGATAGGGAGTCTTGTTGCATACAGGTCAGGTCATACCCTCAACCATAGGCTCACAACCAAGGTGCTCAACAGTTCCACCAAGTGGAAGGTTGTAACCTCCCTTACCATGGACGAGAAGGCAGACAGAATAAGGTCTGCACCTCTCTTCAAGGAGGGGCTCGCCACTGTGTGAGTTCACTGCATTACGTCAGGGGGTTATCACCCCCTGAAACCCCCGATTTAGTAAGGTAGGATT
>WGFF01000251.1 GCA_015492355.1 Deltaproteobacteria bacterium | reverse complement strand
CAGGGAGGTGGTGGACCCCACTATAGGGTTTCTCTCTGGTGAGGCTCGATACGTGGAGCCTGTAGGTGGTGAGTACCTCCTTGTAGCCTACATAGAGAGGCTCGCCATGGACGAGGCAGGGGTATCCACTGGTGGGGGTATAGAGTTTGACTTCAAGTCACCGGATGAGGAGGCACTCAAGCCTGACAGCGGTCTTGCTGTTCTCATCTTCCTTTCCTTTGTTGCGGGTCTTTTGAGTTTTCTCTCTCCATGTACACTTCCCATATTGCCTGCATACTTTGCCTTCACCTTCCAGGGCGACAGGAAGAAGGTGGTGGTTATGAGCTTTGCCTTCTTCCTCGGGCTTGCAACGGTCTTCACCCTCATGGGTGCCACTGCAAGTTTTGTTGGCTCTTTTATAAGGGCACACCTTGATATTATAAACATAGTGGGTGGTACCATAATCATCCTTTTTGGTATTGCATCCATGGTTGGCAGGGGTTTTGAGGGTGTGAGGTTTTCCTTCAAGCCTGCAAGCACCTTTACTGGGTCCTTCATCTTTGGATCGAGTATAGCCATAGGCTGGACATCCTGTGTTGGTCCAATACTCGCATCCATACTCATCATGGCATCCACTGAGGAGACCGTCACCTCCGCCATGGTGCTTCTTTTCGTCTATGCCATGGGGCTTGGGCTTCCACTCATAATCATCTCGGCTATCTTTAAAAATCTTGACAAAAACGGAAGGTTTTGGCAGTTTATTAGAGGAAAAGGGAGAGAGTTCAGGATAGGCAAGACAACCCTCCATATACACACCAACAACATCATTGCTGGTCTTGTGGTGGTTCTCCTTGGTGTATTGGTAATGACCGGCAACCTTTCTCATCTCAACCGTATACTGCCAGCGGAGATTCAGAACTGGCTGAGCGGGATCGAGGATCGGCTGTTGCATATCTTTATGTAGAAAGAGGATGGTCTGGTCTTTTTTTTCGATCCTGCTTGTATGGTTTACCCTAAACTTCAACCACATTAATGAGGAGGATGGCTATGGCGAATGGAATATTACCTCGTTTTATCCCCTACTACGGTGGTCTCCATCAGACCGTGCACGAGATGAGTATAGCAGGGGATACCAAATCCAAGATCGGACTGGGACAGATACTGGTCCTGGGGTTTCTGGCATCCATCTATCTGACCTTTGCAACGACCCTCGCTGTTGTGTGTGCCACAACGGTTGCCACTGTGAGTGTCAAGAAACTGGTGATGGGTGTTGTCTTCCCTGTGGGACTTATTGCGATTATCATAGGTGGTGCAGAGCTCTACACCGGTAACGCAATGGTTCCACCTGTTGCTGCCATGAGCGGAAGGACGGGATGGGGTGGAGTGGCATACAACTGGGTTGGGAGCTATGTGGGAAACTTTATAGGTGGACTCTTTGGAGCCTGTCTCATAATCCATCTGACCCACATACTTGGAGACCCATTCCTTGTAACCGTCAAAAAGATAGCCTACGGCAAGGTGTCCCATCCCTGGTGGGAGAACTTCTGGCGCGGGCTTGCCTGCGTGTGGCTTGTGGACCTTGCGGTGTATCTGGCAGGGAGGGTGAAGGAGGCGCCTGCAAAGTTCTTCCTTATATGGTTCCCCACCATGACCTTCTTTGCCATAGGCTTTGAGCACTCCATAGTCAATATGTTCATTATACCTGCTGGCATAATGGCAGGGGCACCGATTACATGGGGTCAGTTCCTGTGGAACAACCTCGTTCCTGTAACACTCGGTAACACTGTGGCAGGGCTCTTCATGGTGGGTATGATCTACTGGTATACAGCGGGTATGCCCTTGCTCAAGAAGGCTGTCCCCCAGGGTGCAGGGTATGTGGATTATGCCCATGAGGATTACGTACATGCAGACTACGGGCATCTTATGAAGGTGATAATCACGGGGCTTGTACTTACCGTGGTCTTCACAGCCCTTCTCCCTGGTGTTGCTGCACTGGTCACATACGGTGTCCTGGAAGGTGCACCAGCCATGGTGGGTTTCGATGGCACTGTGCCAGAGCAGGGTGCGTTCAAGCCCTTCCTGGTTGTGGTCTACTTTATCGTACTTTCCGTGGTTGCAGCCTCCATGTTGAGGAGGTGAGACCCCAAAAGAAAGGGGAGACCTCCTGTAAAAGGAGGTCTCCCTTTTTTCTTAAATGGGTCATCAACTCTGCCCTGAATTATGGAGATATTTATTG
>WGFF01000250.1 GCA_015492355.1 Deltaproteobacteria bacterium | reverse complement strand
AGTTAAACCAGTCTCTTACCTCTGCCAGGGGTTTTTTTGGGACTTTACCCCCTGAATTAACCTTATAATATATATCTTCCATCCAGGTCAAGGAGTCTTTGCCACTCTGTATCTATCCTTTTCTGTATCTCCTCGAGGAGTCCCTCTCTTCCCTTCTTGAAAAGATGCTTGAACCTTCCCTGCACCTTCAACCACTCTTCAACGGGCTTCTTTTCCCGTGGCTTGTATGTTACCTTGAGAAGTCCCTCCTCGACCTGATAGAGGGGCCAGAGACACGTATCCACCGCAAGTTTTGCCAGCTTCATAGAGTCCTGTGGCTTTGTATACCAGCCCAGGGGACAGGGAGAGAGTATGTTGAGAAAGGTAGGACCTTCGGTGTTCAGCGCCTTTTCCGCCTTCTTTGCAAGGTCAGACCAGTTGTGGGGCGAGCACTGGGCTGCAAAGGGCACATTATGGGCTACCACTATGCGTGTGAGGTCCTTGCGCCACTGCATCTTTCCAGGTACAACCTCTCCCGCTGGTGATGTGGTGGTTGCCGACCCAAAGGGCGTTGCACTGGAACGCTGTATACCTGTATTCATGTACGCACCATTGTCGTAACACACGTACAGGAAGTTGTGTCCCCTTTCAAGGGCACCGGAAAGGGACTGTAGACCTATATCGTATGTACCTCCATCACCACCAAAGGCAATGAATTTTATGTCCTTTTCCTTGGGTATCTTACCTCTCCTTTTGAGCATCCTGTATGCGGTCTCGATACCTGTTATGGTGGCTGCAGAGTTCTCAAAGGCAGAATGTATCCACGGTATCCTCCAGGAGGTGTAGGGATAGATGGTGGTCCCCACCTCAAGACACCCTGTTGCAGTGGATGCAACTATCGGTGACTCCGTGGAACGGAGTAACAACCTCACTATCGGCGGTATGCCACATCCCGCACACAACCTGTGCCCACCTGAGAACCGCTCCTCTCTCCTTGAAAGCTCCTTCAGTGTAGCCATTTATCTCCCTCCAGCTCCCTTGTCCAAGGGTCTATATGTGTATCGCAAGGAAAAATTTTTAGGGCTTCAGGGGTAAACCCCTGATACCCACACCAATCTAAAGTCCTTTGGGAAAGGGGGCATGGGGAAAACACCTTTTTACCAGAAAAGGGCGATAGCCCGCAGTGTTTTCCCCACTTTTTAATTAAAAGCAACGCAGTTATCTGTTTTGCCTGAGTGCAGGGTCTATCTACACGTTGCTTACAGAAGGACCTAAGGGGAGCTCCTCCCCTCAACCCATGTACTTCATGAGAGTATCCACCTTACCTGTACCCAATATCTCGAAGAGTTCCTTGAACACCCTTACCGCATGTTCAACCTTGTAGTCCCTGCCACCGAGTCCGTATATCCTGCTTATGACCTTTGGTCTGTTTTCGAGTTCATAGAGTGCAGAGCGTATCTCTGTAAAGAGGGGTCCACCGAAGCCACTCATCGAGTCCGCACGATCGAGCACTGCAACTGCCTTGATGTGCTTGAGTGCATCGGCTATCTCCCTGTAGGGGAATGGTCTAAAAAGCCTCGGCTTGAGGAGTCCCACCTTCTTGCCCTCTTTTCTGAGCTCATCCACAGCGACCTTTGTTGTGCCCGCAGAGGAACTCAAAACTACCACACAGGCTTCTGCATCATCAAGCCTGTAGCACTCCATGAGCCCATATCCCCTGCCAGACAGTTTCTCGAACTCCTTGCCCACCTCCACCACCACATCCTTTGCCCTTGCTATGGCATCTGACTGCTGGTGCTTGAACTCCATGTACACGTCCTGGAGCGTCATGGCACCCAGGGTTATGGGATTGTCCGTATCGAGAAGACTGTAATGGGGTGTGTACTCACCTATGAAGTCCTTTACCTCCTCATCAGGGAGGAGGGTTATGTTCTCTATGGCATGGCTTGTGATGAAACCATCGAGACAGACCATCACCGGCAGGAGTACATCCCTGTGCTCACCTATCCTTATAGCCTGTATGAGGTTATCATAGGCTTCCTGGACCGTCTCGGAATAGAGCTGTATCCATCCAGAATCCCTTGCCCCCATGGAATCGGAATGGTCGCAGTGTATGTTTATGGGTGCTGAGAGGGCTCTGTTTACCACAGCCATAACTATGGGCAACCGTAGACCCGATGCTATATAGAGCATCTCCCACATGAGTGCAAGCCCCTGTGAGGATGTGGCTGTCATAACCCGTGCACCTGCCCCTGCTGCACCCACACAGGCACTCATGGCAGAATGCTCACTCTCAACCGCTATGAGTTCTGTCTCCACCTTTCCATCCGCAACATAGTTTGAAAACTCCTCCATTATCTGCGTGGACGGTGTTATCGGATAGGCTGCACATACATCTGGATTTATCTGCTTCATGGCATAGGCTACTGCCGAATTACCGGTAAGGGCAGTGCTGAGCTTAGAAGCGGTCATGATAGTCATACTCAAGCCTCCTCTTC
>WGFF01000249.1 GCA_015492355.1 Deltaproteobacteria bacterium | reverse complement strand
CTTCTGGTCTAAACCCTTCTGGGAAAGGGGACAGGGGAAAACACTTTTTAACCAGAAAAGGGCGATAGCCCGGAGGGTGATGTTCCCTCCCCTAAGCCTCCCTTATTGCATCTATCATATCGCAGACCATGCGTGCCTCCTTTACATCGTGCACCCTCACTATATGCGCACCCTTGAGCACACCCGCACAGAGTGTAGCAAGGGTACCGTAGAGTCTGTCCTCCACATCCAGACCGAGTACCTCCCCTATGAAGGACTTGCGCGATGTGCCAAGGAGGATGGGTCTACAGAGAGCCCCGAACTCACCGAGGTATTTTATGAGCCTGAGGTTACCATCCTTTGATTTACCGAAGCCTATACCAGGGTCTATGACTATACGTTCTGGCTCTATCCCCTTGGCGGTTGCATGGTCTATCCTGTTACGGAGGTGGTTGAATATCTCCGAGAGTATATCCCTGTAGTGTACATCCCTCTGCATGGTCTGTGGCGTACCCCTCATGTGCATCAGCACCACCCCTGCTCCGTACCTTGCACATACCCCTGCCATATCTTCATCGAAAGTAAGGGCACTTATATCGTTTATCATCTCCACACCCACATCGAGCACCCTCTCTGCAACAGCGGACTTTGTGGTATCCACAGACACGGGTATATTCCTCCCAACGAGTGACTCCACAACAGGCACCACCCTTCTTAGTTCCTCCTCCTCGTCCACTGCCACTGCACCTGGTCTCGATGACTCCCCACCCACGTCTATAATGTCCGCACCCTCCTCCACCATCTCAAGTGCCCTTTCCAGAGCCCTTGAACTGTCCATGTAAAGCCCGCCATCTGAGAAGGAATCAGGCGTGACATTGAGTATACCCATAACAAGGGTGCGTCTGCCGAGTACCCATGTACGGGTCCTGCCCTTGAGGATGACCTCCTGGGAGGTAATACCCTCTATGGCTCTTTCGATATCCTGTGCTATCTCTGGCAGACCGAAGGGCTGGCGACGGAGTTTTTCTGTGAGCAGACTAAACTGCTTCAATGTGCCAGACACTATGGCATCGGTACGTTCCACCTCGCATGTGACCACACCCCTTGAAACAGCACTGTCTCCACCCACAGAGAGCATATCCTGTTTGAGTATGTTTGCCTGGGCAGGGCTCAACCCCTCTATCTTCAGATTGAGATGGAAGTGCTTGGGCAACATAATGCCGATACCCGCAGGGTCTACCCCTATGCGAACCATCTCCTGATAGGACCTCTCCTTGGAGTCTATCTCAACACACCTTACAGATACACCCACCTGAGAATATCGCCTCCCTGGGTATCTTCTCTTCTATACAGGGGAAGTTTAAAAGGATGTTCGGGCTATCGAAATCACTTCAAAGCCGCACCGATCTGGGTGGTATCATCTGTGCCCGCATCCTCAGCCCTGGTGTCAGGGTCAACCTTCTCGGCCTGGATATTTTCGGTCTCTGGAGGGGTCTTTGTTGCAGGTACCCCTGCGGTATCTTCACCAAAGATGATCCTGTCGATCTCCGAGGAATCGAGCACTTCCTTCTCAAGGAGTGCCTTTGCCAGCCTGTGGAGCGCATCTATGTTATCCTCAACAAGCCTCTTTGCCCTCTGGTAATTGTCCACAACGAACTTCTTTATCTCCAGGTCTATCTCCTCTGCAACCTTCTCACTAAAGTTCTGTCTCTGGGCTATCTCTCTTCCAAGGAAGACATGCTCTTCCTTCTTGCCAAAGGTAAGGGGACCGAGCTTCTCGCTCATGCCCCACTCGCAGACCATCTTTCTTGCAAGCTCGGTTGCCTTCTCTATATCATTGCCAGCACCAGTGGTCATGTGGTTCAGTACAAGTTCCTCTGCCGCCCTTCCGCCCATGAGTACTGCGATGTTGTTCATAAGATATTCCTTGCTGTAGGTATGCCTTTCGTCTATGGGAAGTTGCTGGGTAAGGCCGAGAGCCATACCCCTGGGTATGATGGAGACCTTGTGGATAGGGTCTGTCCCGGGTATAAGCCTTGCGACAAGGGTATGACCTGCCTCGTGGTATGCGGTGTTCCTCTTCTCGTCCTCGCTTATTATCATGCTCTTTCGCTCACTGCCCATGAGGAGTTTGTCCTTTGCATCGTCGAACTCAACCATCTCTATCCTGTCCTTGCCCCTCCTTGCAGCAAGGAGTGCTGCCTCGTTTACAAGGTTGGAAAGGTCCGCACCTGAAAAACCGGGTGTACTCCTGGCGATTACCTCAAGGTCCACATTGTCTGCAAGGGGGGTCTTGGAGGTATGGACCCTCAGTATCTCTTCCCTGCCCTTGAGATCGGGCTTTGGTACGACCACGGTTCTATCGAACCTCCCGGGTCTCAGGAGTGCGGGGTCGAGCACATCGGGACGGTTGGTTGCAGCGATGATTATAACCCCATCGTTACTCTCAAAACCGTCCATCTCCACGAGGAGCTGATTGAGTGTCTGCTCCCTTTCATCATGTCCGCCACCGAGCCCGGCACCCCTGTGTCTGCCCACCGCGTCTATCTCGTCTATGAATATGATACAGGGTGCGTTCTTCTTGCCCTGGATGAAAAGGTCCCTCACCCTGGACGCACCCACACCGACAAACATCTCAACGAAATCACTACCTGAGATGGAAAAGAAAGGCACCCCTGCCTCACCTGCTATCGCCTTTGCAAGGAGTGTCTTGCCTGTGCCAGGTGGTCCCACAAGGAGTACCCCCTTGGGTATGCGTCCACCGAGCTTGGTGAACTTCTTGGGGTCTTTAAGGAAGTCTATTATCTCCTCCACCTCGCACTTAGCCTCCTCCACACCTGCCACGTCCTTGAATGTCACCCTGTGCTGGTCCTCGGTAAGGAGCCTTGCACGGGACTTGCCAAAACTCATGACCTTTCCACCACCTGTCTGCATCTGACGCATGAAGAATATCCAGACCGCTATGAGGAGAAACATGGGGAACCAGGAGACAAATATGGTGCTCCACGATGGGGTCTCCACAACCGGCTCCGCAGATATCTTCACCCCCCTGGACCTCAACCTTGCGACAAGCTCAGGGTCCTCAGGGGCAAAGGTCCTGAACTCCCTCCCATCCTTGAACCTGCCGTATATATCGTTACCCTGGATTGTAACCTCCTGAATCCTCCCTGCCTCCACATGCTCGATGAAATCGCTGAATATGACCTTCTCAACAGGAGACTGCTTGTAACTCAAGAGATTGAACATCAATACCACCGTGGCAATGATTATGAGCCACATGGCGATGTTTTTATATAACTGGTTCATATACTTCCTGCCCTTTCATAAGAAGTTAAAAATTTAAAAATATTCTGTCATATATTTATATATTTTACAATAAAAATCTGTACAATAATAG
>WGFF01000248.1 GCA_015492355.1 Deltaproteobacteria bacterium | reverse complement strand
GTCATACTCCTTACCGCAAGGGACGACGAGGAGACTATAAGGCGTGCGGTTGAATCAGGGGTCATGGCGTACCTTGTAAAGCCTGTAAAGAGGGAAGACCTACTGCCAGCCATAGAACTCTCCATATCGAGGTTCAGGGAGTTCCAGATGCTCAGAAAGGAAAACGTAGACCTCAAGAACGCCCTTGAGGCAAGAAAGATTATAGAGAAGGCAAAGGGACTCCTTATGGAAAAGGAAGGTCTTACAGAGACAGAGGCATTCATGAGGATAAGAAAGATAAGCATGGATAAGAGAAAGCCCATGAAGGAGATAGCAGAGGTGATAATACTCGCCCTGGAGGAAAAATAGACAGATGTGTCGCAGGGAGGAGAAGACGATACTTGTGGTCCAGCATGTTGAGTGTGAGGGGCTGGGCTTTTTTGAACCAATAGCAAAAAGAAAGGGTTTTGATCTCCGCTACATAAGGGTATACAGGGGAGAGAGGGTTACAAGGAGGATAGATGATGTATGGGGTGTGGTGGTGCTCGGTGGTCCAATGGGTGTATACGAGGAGGAAAGATATCCCTTCATCAGGGACGAGATAGCACTTGTTGAGGAGGTGCTTAAAAGGGGTATACCCTTTCTCGGTATATGTCTTGGCTGTCAGATACTCGCAAAGGCTTGTGGTGCACCGGTGTATAAGGGTGGAGCAAGAGAGATAGGCTGGTACGGGATAGAACTCACAGAGCCCGCAAGAACAGACCCTCTGTTTATAGGTCTGCCACAGAGGATGACGGTCTTTCAGTGGCACGGGGATACGTTCGATATACCCGTGGGTGCGGTAAACCTTGCCTCATCAGAGCTCTTCCCGAATCAGCTTATAAGGGTGGGTGCCAGGGCTTACGGCATCCAGTTCCACCTTGAGATTACAGGGGATATGATAAGGGAGTGGCTCAGAGAAAATGACACGGAAGTCGATCCCGGGATGAGGGAGAGGATACTCAGGGATCCACCCCGTTACATGGAAAGACTCCTTCGGTACGGCGAGGCTGTGTTTACAAGGTTTTTAAGACTCAAGTGACCTTTTTATAGGCAGTGGTGATAAATAAAGATGCAATCACCCTGAGCCAGCAAAGAGATGTGGTTTAAAAACAGGGGTTTTAAACCCTCAACTCCATTGGCATCGTATTTGCAGAACTGATATGGCAGGGGTTACAACGGTGTAACTCCCCTGGAGCAGGGTCTTCACAAAGAGGCAAGGGCGCCTCATACGCAGGGTATGGGGTGCCTTTTTTGTTGTGCAGGGGGAGGTTCTGTACGAGGGGGGTTCTCTTTTCTTCACAAAAAGGGGATTCCCCTCCACTCCCTTCCAGAAGACTTCGACCAGGGTACTACTCAAAAATTCAAGGAGGTCTCGTATGAAAAGGAAGGTCTTGGGATTTGTTCTCTTTGTTGTACTTCTTTTCGGTACGGTCAATGCCGGTGCCGACAATGGTGTCGGGGATATTCTCAAGGACGTGAAGGTGAATGGGTTTACCTCTTTTGGTTACAATTACAACTTCAACGATCCTCACACCGATGCCATAAACTTCCGTCCCTTCAATCCCAACAACAGGAGCCTCTCTCTGGAGGTGGCGGAACTCGTCTTTGAAAAGGAAGCCCAGGGCATTGGTTCTGCGGGTTTCAGGACGGATTTAAACTACGGCTATACAGTACCACCAGCAACACAGTCAACAGGTTATATGGGCAGTGGGGATTTCGACCTTCAGCAGGCATACATAAGTTACGTTGCACCCATAGGTAGCGGGCTCAGGATAGATGTGGGTAAATTCATAACAGAGATAGGCGCAGAGGTCATAGAGGGTTATGATGGGTGGAATTACAATTATTCAAGGTCCCTTCTTTTTTACTACACCATTCCTTTCACACATACAGGTGTGAGAGGAACATACACCGTGAATGATAAACTCACACTCATCGGTGCCATAGTCAACGGATGGGACAATGTTACTGACAACAACAACGGAAAGTCCTGGATGGTACATGCAGCAATAACACCATCGGAGAATCTGACCTTTAATCTCAAGTACATAGGTGGTCCTGAGCAGGATGACAACAACAAGGATTTAAGGCATGTATTCAATGCAAATCTTACAGCCCTTGTGGGCACCAGTCTTGAGTTCAACTTCGACTACGTATACGGTACAGAGGACAATGTCCCTGGCACTGGTGATAGCAACTGGATGGGGCTTGCAGGCATAGTAAGGTATACGATTACAGATGCCTTTGCCTTCAATGTGCGTGCAGAGTTTCTCAATGATGACGATGGTTCAAGAACAGGCACAAAACAGGATATGTGGGAGATAACGCTCACCCCGGAATATACACTATCTGACAATCTCTTAGTCAGGGCAGAGTACAGGCACGATGCATCTGACAAGGAGGTCTTTGACAAGGGTGGTACCACTGCAAAATCCCAGGATACCCTTGGAGTGAATGTAATATTTCACTTCTAAAAATCAAGGAGTAAAGAATATGAAAAAGATAGAGGCTATCATAAAGCCCTTCAAGCTTGATGAGGTGAAGAAGGCACTTAACGAGATACACATAGAAGGTATGACAGTGACGGAGGTGAAGGGCTTTGGCAGGCAGAAGGG
>WGFF01000247.1 GCA_015492355.1 Deltaproteobacteria bacterium | reverse complement strand
TTCTGAGTTTCTCCATGAACCTCTTTGTCTTCAGCTCCTTGCCTATATGATACTTAAGGAAGCCATCGAGTAGATCCTGGCTTTCCCTTACAAATGTGCCTGCTGGTTTGAGCCTTAAAAGCTTATCTGGCGAGAGCCTTATAGCCATCGAGAGTATCCTCACAGTACCGGGGGATACATCCACAGGGCTCTCCACAAGGGAAGAACATTCACCGCAAACGATCCCACCCTTTTCATGGGAGAAAAGGGTCCTCCTCCACAGGGGCGAATGGTTGAGTTCCTTCCTGCATATAACGCAGCTGGTAAGACAAGGCATATAGCCCAGGATGGTAAGGAGTTTTATCTCGAAGAATCTTATAATCCCCTCGTAACCTGCTGGATGTTCCAGGAGTTTCAGAAAATCGAGTATGAGATGGAATACACGCTCGTTTCTCTGTCCCTCCCCTGTCATCTCCCCCACAAGCTCCAGCATGTATAGCCCCTGTGTGAGTCTATCCATATCTCCCTTTATATCCCCGAATCCATCTACAAGCCCCACCTCCTCTATCCTTACCAGCTCACTCCTTTCTGTATAGAAGAACACTGTGTCTATGAGTGAGAGGGGCTCAAGCCTGCCAACGAATCTCTTTTTGCTTCTCTTTGCACCCTTCGCTATACCGGATAGTTTGCCATGGTTCTGTGTATAGAGTGTAATTATCCTGTCGGACTCTCCATAGTCCCTTGCGTTGAGTACAAAAGCCCTTGTGGTATGGTATCCCCTTTTCATCATAGTATACCAAGACGCATGAAGAGTGCAGCGAGCCCGAGGAATGTAAAAAAACCTCCCACATCCGTACACGCTGTAACGAATATACTCGATGAGAGCGCAGGGTCTGCATTGAACCATTTGAGTACCAAGGGTATGAGTGCACCGCTGAGTCCTGCAATGAGGAGATTTGCTGTCATGGCAAGGAAGAGAAGTAGCCCTATCACCATATTTGCACCTATGATGTATGATACCAGCGCAGCCACAGCCCCCACAAGAAGCCCGTTTGCAAGCCCCACAACCGCCTCCTTGAAGAGTACCTTTCCAGCATTCCTGAGTTCTATCTCTCCAAGTGCAAGCCCGCGCACAACAACGGTTATGGTCTGGGTGGCTGCGTTGCCACCGAGTCCCGCAACAATGGGCATGAGGGCAGCGAGTACCACCATGTTCTCTATGGTGCCTTCAAAAGCCTTTACCACGCCTGCTGCTATGGATGCTGTAAGGAGGTTAAGGAGTAGCCATGGATAGCGCATCCTGAAAGACCTCATGGGAGGATCGAGCACATGCTCCCCTATATTGAGGCTCGCCATCCTGTAGAAGTCCTCAAAAATCTCCTCTTCTATCACGTCCACCACATCATCCACTGTTATGCGTCCCACGAGCCTGTTGTTCTCGTCCACAACAGGCAGACTCAGAAGGTCGTACTTCTGGAATATCCTGGCTACCTCTTCCTGGTCCACATCGGTGGATACCTTTATGGGGTCTTTTTCTGCTATGTCCTTTATCCTCATGTAGGGCTTGGCGAGTATGAGTCTGTCGAGGGGCACAACACCTGTAAGCCTGCCCTGGGAATCTACAACGAATACGCTGGAGATGTTTTCTATCTCCTCGCTCTTTTTCCTGAGTTCTTCTATGGTCTCCTCCACTGTTGCATCCTCTATGACCGAGACCAGCTCGGTCTGCATCTTTCCGCCAGCAGTATCCTCAGGGTACCTGAGGAGTTTCTGTACCTCTATGGCATCTTCCCTGCCTATACCCTCTAATACCTGCTTTGCATCCTCAAAGGAGAGCTCGGATATGACATCAGTCGCATCATCGGTCGCCATCTCGTCCACAACCTCTACAAGGCGTGCAGGGGAGATCGATGCGATAAGTTCCTTTCGCAGTTGCTCGTCCACCTCAAGGATGACCTCGGATGCAACCTCAGGCGGAAGGAGTTTAAAAATCCTTACCACATCCTCTGTCCTGAGTTCCTTGAATATCTTTGCTATATCAGAGGCGTGAAGGGGAGAGAGGAGCTTCTTTATACCTTCTTCGTCCTTGACCTCAAGGAGGTGTTTGAGTTGCTCAAAATGGTCTTTTCTTACCTCGACAGCCATCCTTAAAGACTCCCCCCTCCTTGAGAGGATTTTAAGATTTTAAAAATAGCACAAAAGATGGGTCAATACAAATGATTTTGTGAGGGAAACCATCTTTACCAAAAGGGATTCCTGCCAATACCCTTGTCCTTTCTCAGGTGGAGCATCTCAATAGGGGTTCGTATTAGATTAGAAGTTTTGGGGAAGGGAGTTTGAGGGAAACCCCTTTTACAAAAGGGGTTTCCCTCAGGATTTAGTCCGAAAAAGATACCCATTACCTTTATAAAAAGGTATTTCCCTCTAAGAGAAAAAGACTATCTTTCCACGAAGACGGGAATGTCAACAGACCTGAGGATGTACTCTGTTGTACTCCCCAGCACCATGGCAAGGAGTCTCGTCCTGGATGTGGCTCCCATGAAGATAAGGTCGTGGTTGCCTTCGATACAGTACCTTTCTATTGCAACCGGTGGTTCTTCCTTGAGGTGTACAAACCTTGTCTTTATACCATAGGGTCTGAGATAATCCTCTGCCTCCTTAAGGAGGCTTTCGCCATCCTCTTCCTTTGCAACTATGACTGTCAGCGGAAGGTCGAGGGCTTTGAGGAGTTCTGCACAGGAGTGCATCACCTTGCTTGCGTTCACACTGCCATCATAGGCAAGGAGTGGATTCTCTGGGGGGGTGAACCTCTCTGGCACCACAACCACAGGCTTGGGAGACTTTCTTATCACCCCTTCTGCAACAGAGCCGAGGAGCCCGTATTCAAACTGGGCATTTACACCCCTCCTGCCTACAATCACAAGGTCTGCAAGCTTTGCCTGCTCGCATATCTCTGATGATACGACCCCTGAGGTGAGTATATCCTCGCACTCTATGCCCTCTTTAAGGCACTGGTCCTTGAAGGATTTGAGGATATTTTTACCGTTTGTCTCGAGCCATTCCCTCATTCTGGTCGAAAAGTTGAGGTACGGCTCGAAACCGAGGGAACCTGAAAGGTCGTGCAGGAAAGGACCTTCAAGGGCAACAATATCCACCACATGGATTCCAGCAACGATACCATCGACCTTCCTGGCAAGCCATATGCCGAAATCCAGGGCGGATCTGCTGAAGCTGGAACCATCCTGGGGGACGAGGACCTTCTTTATCAGTTTAGACCTCCTCTAAGCAAAGGCAGGCTCATGGACAGAACTGCATTCAACAGAGATGACCCCATCCTTCACATCCACCTTGAAGAAGTCTCCTTCCTTCCACTTAAGTGTGATGGGGATCTTCACCTTCTCGTCTATATTCCTCTTAAGGAACCTTGCACCGTACTTCTGGCTATAGCCCGTATCCACGAGATGATCTATAGCCCTTTCGGTTATGATAAGATATTTCTTGTATCCCTCCATGTGTTCCTTGAGCTTGTCTATGTACATGATGGTGAGTCTCTTGACCTCTTCCCTTGTAAGTGGCGAGAACACTATTATGTCGTCTATACGGTTCAGGAACTCTGGAGAAAAGGTCTCCTCCACCTTTTTCATTATGTTCTTCTTAAGGGAGTCTATGTTCTCACCCTCTGTGAGGAACCCGAGGGGCTGGACGAATTTTTTGAACTCATCCGCACCGAGGTTACTGGTCATGATGATGACAGTATCACTGAAGTACACCCTCTTACCCCTTCCATCAGTAAGCCATCCCTCGTCAAAGACCTGGAGGAAGAGATTAAGAACAAAGGGATGTGCCTTTTCCACCTCATCAAGGAGTACCACAGAGTATGGGTTTTCCCGTACCTGATTGGTGAGTATGCCCCCCTTTTCTGAGCCGACTATTCCCCTGGGCATACCGATGAGTTTATCTACAGCGATGGCAGAGTCCTTGTATTCGCTCATATCTATGCGTATCATCTTCCTTTCGTCCCCGAAGAGAAACTCTGCCAGTGCCTTTGCGAGCTCTGTCTTTCCCACACCGGTGGGTCCAAGGAAAAGAAGCACCCCATCCGGTCTTGAGTAGTTCTCCTTAAGGGGACCTTTGTTGAGCCTGAGTCTCTTTCCAAGGGCTGATATCGCCTCCTTCTGTCCCACCACCCTCCTTGAGAGTGCCTTTTCCATATCCTTGAACCGCTCGGTCGTATCCCTGTAGATCATATCCTTGGGTATCCTGGTCTCTTGCGAGATGACCTCTATCACATCCTCTGGTTTCACAGGCTCTGCTGGTCTGTTTATCTCCACCTTCACGCACGCTGTATCGAGCCATCCTATTGCCTTGTCCGGCAGTTTAAGGCTCCTCATGTATCTCTGGCTCATATCTATGGCTGTCTCTATGGCATCATCGGTTATGGTTACAGAGTAGTTCCTCTCGAGCCTGGGTCTTATACCGTAGAGTATCTCCCGTGTCCTTTCCAGAGAGGGTTCCTGTATGTGCACGAGACGGAATCTCCTGGCAAGGGCTTCATCCTCTGCTATGTATTCCTTGTACTCTGCAAGGGTGGTCGCTCCGATTATCTGCACCTCGCCCCTTGAAAGTGTGGACTTGAATATATTTGCTGCATCAGATGGCACACCCATGGCACTGCCCGCACCTATGAGTGTATGTGCCTCGTCCACAAAGAATATGATGTTCTTCCTCTCCTTGAGCTCCTTGATTATCTTCTCTATGCGGTCCTCGAACATACCGCGGAAGATGGTGCCTGCCACGATGGAATTCATCTGGAGGTTCACTATCTGTTTGTCCCTGAGCCTCTTTGGTACCCTCTCGGGCTCGAGCTCTATCCTCCTTGCGAGTCCCTCCACCACAGCGGTCTTGCCAACCCCTGGCTCTCCAACTATCATCACAGAGTTACTCCTGTCCACATGGCAGAGTATCTCCATCACCTGTTCGATCTCCTCATCCCTGCCTATGATGGGGGGGAGCTTGTCGAATCGGGCGAGCTTGTTCAGATTGACCGCAAAGTGTTTGATATTGGGGGGAAGCTCGTATCTTTTTTTCAGTTCCTCCTCCATCTCTTCCTTGCTCCTTACCCTTAGAGCGATCCTTCGCATTACATAATCGGGGTCGAGACCAAAACTTCGAAATATCTTGGCAGGGAGACTGTGGCTCTCCTGAAATATAGCGATGAGAAGGTCCGTAGAATCGAGTTTATCCCTTCCCCACTTCTGTGCCTCTTCCCTTGCGAGACGGAAGATGTTTCTTGTAGTCGGTGGTATCTTGAGCCCGACCCCTATGTACTGCCTGGAGATATTCAGATGCTCGTTGAGAAAGTTGAGCACATGATAGACATCAAGATTGAGATCCTCGATTACCTCCCTGAAAAACCTGGATTCTACCTTTGCAAAGGCAAGAAAAAGATGTTCCACACCAAGGTAGTAGTGCTGTCTGCTCTTGCTCTCCTCAATGGCTACCTCGATAACCCTGCGGGCACTGGGCGTAAGCCTTTCGTTTATCTCCTCGAGTTCTGTCATGTCGGTTTTTCAACCTCTGTCTTTGTTTTTTACATAACTACCTTTTTTCTTATCGGCGTTAATCTCCCGCTGGTTTAATAAATATTGCCAACCCGAACATCTCGCCATAATAAATTATACCCATAC
>WGFF01000246.1 GCA_015492355.1 Deltaproteobacteria bacterium | reverse complement strand
GGACAGTTTTTGGTCCAAAAAGTATCCCTTACCCTGTATCCCAGGGGAAAGGGGCAGGACTTTTAGGCTGGAGAGTTTTTTTCATCTCACCTGAAACAATGACTTGATGATATGGCTTCAGAAAGGGGTAGGAAAGGATTTGAGGTTCATTGGTGCTGGTTTAGTGGTGATAATCTTTGTTTTTCTATCCACTCTGGCGTATGCGCAGAGGGCGCAGATCAAGGTAATAATACTTCCCTTTGATATGTACAGTAAGGAGGATATCACCGATCTCAGAAGGCATGTGATGGAGGCGGTTGCAGGGTCGCTCGATTCCGCGGGTGCAGAGATAGTGGGGATGGAGGAGATAAAGAGACTGGTACTCGAAGAGGGTGTGGAAAGGTTCGATGAGTCAGTGGCACTGAAGATAGCCGAAGGGGTAAGGGCAGATTTCGCCATACTCGGTTCTGTAAGCAGACTGGGAAGGTATATAGAGGTGGACTACAGGATACTCGATATAAGGGAAGGGACACTATTTGCCTTCTATTCCAGGAGGGCTACGACCGATAAGGTACTTCTCAGGCGTATAGAGAAGATTGCAAAGGATGTGCTGGAGAGGATGTCCTTACAGCTCAAGGTAAGACCCGCTGTAAAGGAAGGTATCGTGGATGTCATAACCATAGTGGGCAACAGACGTGTGGATAGCGAGGCTATAAGGAGGAAACTGGTAAGTAAAGCAGGCGAACCATTTTCCCCTGACAAGGTGAAGGAGGATATAAGAAACATCTACGGTATGGGATATTTTGAAGACATCATGGTGGACCTCTCGGACAGTGCATCGGGCAAGGAACTTACATACATAGTCAAGGAAAAACCCTTCGTAAAGAAGATAGAGCTCAGCGGTAACGAGGAGGTATCGAGCGAAAAGATAAATGGTGTACTCACTGTCAAGGAGAACACGGTGCTCGATATGGTACTCCTTAACGAGAATGCGGAGAAGATAAAGGCACTCTATGCGGAGGAGGGTTTTTATCTTGCAGAGGTCACCCCTGAGGTCTTGAGTGATGGTGTGGAGGCATCGGTTATATTCAGGATAAAGGAAGGTCAGCAGGTAAGGGTAAAAAGGATAACCATCATAGGAAACAAGGTCTTTACGGACAGGGAGATAAAGAAGATAATGAATACAGAGGAGGCTGGTTTTTTTTCCTTCATAACCGGCTCTGGCAAGTTCAATGAATTCCTTTTCAACAACGATCTTGCCCTCATAATGAGTCATTACTTTGATAACGGCTATATCGAGGCGGATATACTCGACTACAGGGTGCTTCTGAGCGAGGACAAAAAATGGTTCTACATAACCATAGCCCTGACAGAGGGCGAGCAGTTCAGGATAGGGGATGTAGAGGTAAAGGGTGATCTCGATATAGTGGGCGGTGAGGACGAGATAAGGAAGGCACTGAAGATAGAAAAAGGCGAGATATTTAACAGAACCAAGCTCACAAGGGGTATCGAGGCTGTGAGCGATCTTTACAGGGACAAGGGATATGCCAACGTGGATGTAGCCCCGCTTACACGGGTGGACCGCAAAGAGAGGGTCATAAACCTTGTGATAGATATCAAGAAGAACGAACTCGTTTATATAGAGCGTATAGATATAACCGGTAATGTGAGGACAAGGGACAAGGTCATAAGGCGTGAGCTGGAGGTCAGCGAGGGGGAGCTCTATTCCTCCTCTGGTATAAAGAGGAGCAGGAACAACCTTAGAAGGCTCGGCTACTTCGATGATGTGAGGATATCACAGACCCAGGGTAGCAGACCTGATAGGATAAAGCTCGATGTGGAGGTTGTGGAGAGACCGACCGGTTCGATATCTGCTGGTATGGGTTACAGCTCTGTGGATAAGCTCATAGGCACTGCGTCCATCTCGCAGAGTAACCTCCTCGGTACAGGTATAAAGCTCAACCTCTCTGGTACTGTGAGTGCAACGAGCTCAAGGTATGTGCTCGGTTTCACAGAGCCGTGGCTCTTCGACAAGCCCATATCTGCAGGATTCGACATATACGACATGGGAAGGGAGTACCCTGACTTCACCACCAACAGGCAGGGCTTCGATATAAGGTTTGGCTTTCCCATATACAAGAGGAACACCTACGGCTTTGTCACCTATACCTTTGAGGAGGTGCAGATAACGGACGTATCTGAATTTGCATCTATATTCATAAAGAGTCAGGAGGGTGAGACCACATCGAGCAACCTCAGGACGGTAATACGCCACGATACCAGGGACGATATGTTCTTCCCTACCGAGGGTGTTGTACTCATCGCCTCCACAGAGTTTGCAGGTGGATTCCTCGGTGGAGAGTCGAACTACATAAAATACGAGGCAGATGCGGTAAAATTCTTTCCCCTTCCCTATGATACCACATTCTCGGTACGTGGCTCTGTGGGATACGTTACAGGGTTCGGCGGTAAGGAAGCACCCATATACGAAAAGTATTTCCTCGGCGGTATAAACTCCATCAGGGGTTTTGAGACCCGCTCGGTGAGCCCGAAGGACCCTGCGACAGATGAATACATAGGCGGAGATACCATGCTCGTTGTGAATTTCGAGCTCCTCTTCCCCCTCTTTTCAGAACAGAGGATAAAGGGGCTTACCTTTTTCGATGTGGGTAATGCCTATAAGGGACCAATAAACCTTGGCGATCTCAGGACGAGTGCAGGTCTCGGTATAAGGTGGTTTTCACCCATAGGTCCGCTGAGGCTCGAATGGGGGTACAATCTCAACAGGCGTCCGGGTGAGAAAGGGCACCAGTGGGAGTTCGCAGTGGGTACCGCATTTTAAAAAGGTAATGGGTCATCAAATCGGACCTGGACTTTTGTTGTGGGGAAGACCCTTCGGGCTGTTGCCCTTTTTTGGTAAAAAAGTGTTT
>WGFF01000245.1 GCA_015492355.1 Deltaproteobacteria bacterium | reverse complement strand
CCTTATACCAAGGATACCACCGTGTATCTTTGGATGGAGGGTCTTGACCCTTCCATCGAGCATCTCAGGAAAGCCCGTATAGGATGATATGGGGATTATACCGATGCCTGAGTTCCTGAGCATCTCTCCAGTGCCTCCAGTGGATATTATCTCAACCCCCATCTCGGATAGTTCCCGTGCGAAGTCCACTATACCCCTCTTGTCAGTAACACTTATGATTGCCCTGCGTATCCTTGTCATGGCAGACTCCTTATATTAATTAAAATCTATAAGTTTTTTCTGGAAGGGATAAGGACAGCCCCCTGGGGAAGACCTGTGGAGATAATCCCTCCTCTGAGGTGTGCCCCGGGGAGGTTCCCTCAATGGAAATCCATGTTCTTTATAAATTCCCTTTCAAAGGGTCTGCTCCCTGAAAGGGATATATATCTTATGGTACGGGCTATATCCTCTACCTCCCTTTTTTTCTCCTCTGAACCGAGCACCCTCACCACACCCTCAAGCGCTGCATCTCCCACAGGGATACTCACATCGAGCCACTCCCTTTTGAGTACACCTATGTTGACAAGGGAGTCCTTTTTGAGATTGTTGCCGAAGGCACCCGCTATAAAGACCCTTTCTATGTCCTCTTCCTCCACGCCCGCCTTTTTGAGTATCACGTTTATGCCTGCCCGAATGGCTGATTTAGCCACCTGAAGTCCCTTACATCCTTCTGGGAGAGGACTATCTTTTTCCTTGCAGACCTGTAGAGGACAAAGGCGTTACCCTCCGGGGATTCCTCTATCCTGTTCGACAGGTTGTCAGGGAGTTCATCCCTGGTTTTAATCCTGCCAGAACGGTCCATAACACCACTTGCAAGGAGTGCAGATACACAATCCACAATACCTGAGCCACATATACCCTCTGGTAAGACAGAACCTATTGTCTCCACACTAACCCTTTCACCATCTATCCTCACCTCTGATATGGCACCCCTTCCAGCGACCATGCCACAGCCTATATTCCCTCCCTCGAAGGCAGGTCCTGCAGGGGTGGAAGTGGCGAATATCCTTCCCCTTGTGGCGAGTATTATCTCGCTGTTTGTGCCTATGTCTATGGCAAGGGTGGGGGAATCAACACGATGCAGACCAAGATAGAATATCACACTTACCGCATCGCCACCAACAAAACCACTCACCAGAGGAAAGGTATATAACATTGTCCTGTCCATGACATCAACCCCTATGGACAGTGCCTTCAATCTTTTTGCATCCCTGAACACAGGCCTGAAGGGTATCCTTGCAATGGGCTCTGGTGATATACCGAGGAGTATGTGCTCCATCACAGAGTTCCCTGCAACACCTATCTCCCTTATATCCTCCACCCTGTCAACGAGCCTGTGTATTATCTCGTTTATGGCGCCAACAGTCGCATCGGAGAGGGTTTTTACAAGCCTTCCATCCTCCCTTATCGCCTCTATCCTGGTGAGTACATCCAAGCCCCATCTGGACTGGGGGTTCGGCAGTGATACACACCCTATCGCTCTGCCAGTGGCGAGATCGATAGCACTACCCACTATGGTTGTTGTTCCCAGATCGATGGCAATACCCGTGCCCTTTGTTGTGTCATCTACCTGCAAGACCTCTTTCCCTGAGCCAGTCCCGGCGAAAGAATTTTTGTAAATTCAGAAGGCGATGGGGGGTAGACTGCTGAAAAGATACTTTATGTCCTCATCCTCGAACGTAAAGCCAATGCCTATATAGGCTGATTCCAGCCCCACCTTGCTTGCGAAGTCATCGTAGCCAGCAGTGAGGTAGAAGTACTTGTTCAGGTGGAATGTTCCACCAGCCTTGAGATGGGGATTCCTCTCCTTGTCGAAATCGAACGCCTCAAGGAAGAACCTCAATCTATCACCGAAGAGATGATAATCTATGCCTGCACCACCTGTGGACTCTATGAGTCCCGCCCTGAGGGTTAGGTCCTTGAATCTTTTGGCTATCTGGGCACTGAACTTAAGGTCTTCAGAGGTGGTGACCTCCTTTGTGGTGGTAGTGGTACTGTTTACGGTGGTCTGTCTGGTCTCCACCTTTCGCATACCCCTCGGGTCGTCAACAACCTCGAGGAGATAGAACTTATCCTTCTTTGGCTGTATCTTGAGCGAGAAATAACTCTTCGTATCCTCTGCATCGAAAAGATACTCGCCCCTGTAGCCGAGGTATATGCGGAACCTCTCTGCCCTTTCCAGGTATTCATTGACCCCTGAAAGTGTCTTGTTGATCGAATCATAAAGGTCAGGCTCTGTTATGAGCCTTCCTATGGTACCTTCCCCTCTTTCCAGTTTCTTTGCAACACCCTTTATGGACCTTACGGTCTCAGACACATCGGGACCTATCTTCCTTGTAAGGCTGTTTATGGTCTCCATGGTCTCTTCGAGCTTGAGCGAGGCATTCTTGAGGTTCTCTATGCCCTTCTGGATATTGTCCCTGTTCTCGTCCACAAGGGAATTTATATTCTTGGACACATCTATGACAGCGGTATGGAGGGTTTGTGCAGCCCTTTTGAGGCTATCGGTTATTCCTGGACCCTCGTCCCTCAGGAGCATGGTGAACTCCTCGAGATTGGATACTATGGTTGTGAGTTTTTCGTCATTTCTCTCCACTATGCGGTTTATCCTCGAAGAGACCTCTTCTATGTTGTGTATTATGTTCCTTATGCTTGCCTCGCCCTCTGGTCCACCAAGGACGTTACTGAGTGTCTTTGTAACGAACTTCAGGTCTGTTGCCACCTCGTCGAGTATGGTGATGAGTTTGTCCATGTCCGTGTATGTGATTATCCTGGTTATCTCGTCCCCTTCCTTGAGAAGGGGTGCATTGGGTGAGCCAGGGATGAGCTCGAGATACTTTTCACCGAGAAGCCCCTTTGTCTTGAGTACCGCTGTGAAGTCCTTGCCTATCTTTATG
>WGFF01000244.1 GCA_015492355.1 Deltaproteobacteria bacterium | reverse complement strand
ATGAGGCTATGGTCAGGGCGTGTGAATCCGGGGGTGCGCCACCCACACTAAGGCTCTATGAGTGGAAGGTGCCCACCCTTTCCATAGGCTACATGCAGGATGCCACACCATTTCTTGGATACCCTATACCCGTGGTAAGGCGTATAACAGGCGGAAGGGCTGTACTCCACCATGCAGAAATCACCTATTCCATAGTGTGTGGTACTGGTACCCGGCTCTTTTCATACACCGTATCAGGTGTATACCGTGCTGTGAGTGCCTGTATAGTCAAGGCCCTTCAGGATATGGGTATAAGGGCTGGGCTCTCTCGTGGTAGGTCTGCTGATAGTGGTAGTAGGGAGGCGTGTTTCGATGCACCATCGAGGTATGAAATAACGGTGGGGGGGAAGAAACTCGTGGGAAGTGCCCAGAGACGGTTCAGGGGGGCGTTGCTTCAACACGGCTCCATACTCCTGGATATCGACAGGGATGTGGTAAGAGATATATTCGGTGATGGGCTACTCAAAAGGATGACATCCCTCAGTGATATATCCATCCATCGCCACTGGGCGGTGGATAAGGAGGCATTCAAGGAAGCCCTTATACAGCGGATATCAGAAGGACTCGGGGTGTCCTTTGTAAAGGCAGGTCTCTCTGAAGCAGAGATGTATATACGCGGGAGACTCCTTGAAGAGAAGTATTCAAAACAGGAGTGGAACATTTTAAGAAGCACTGGCAGTAAGGAACTATGGATGGTCTAAGGGGTTTTTATGATATTCAGACCTAAAAAAGAGAAGATAATAGACAGGGCTCAAAAATACATCCTCAAGGGATATATAGACAGGGCGATAGAGGAGTACAAGAAGGCATCTGCCATCGACCCCGGTGATACATCCATACGCCTGAGGATAGGGGAGCTCTATATCAAGAATGGTATGAAGGAGGAGGCGATTAAGGAGTATACCGAGGTCGCCAAGAGCAACGCACAGAAGGGTTTTTATCTCAAGGCTATAGCGGTATACAAGCAGATACTCAAGATAGACGACTCCATAATCGATGTCCATTACAAACTTGCCGAGCTCTATACGAGGCAGAGGCTCATTGCGGATGCAATAAGTGAGTACGGCTACATCGTGAATGTGATGGAGAAGAGGCACAGAATGGATGAGGTCATAAATCTCCTCAAGAAGATGATAGAGATAGACCCTGCCAACGTGGGGGTGAGGCTCAAGCTCGCAGATATATACAGAAAACAGGGCTTTGACAAGGATGCCTTTGCTGAGTACAGACATGCCTTTGAGAGGCTTCTGGAGCAGAACAAGTTAGATAAGGCAGAAAAGATATACCTCGATCTCTACAGTTCCGGTATAGAAGAGCCGGAGATACTCGAAGGTCTCTCAGAACTCTACAAAAAGAAGGGCGACAAGGAAAGGTTTGTTGAGTTCGCCAAGCCCCTTCTTGCCTATTACAAGGAGAAAAACATAACCGATAAGGCAAGGGAACTGTATAGGGCGATAATAGAGATAGACCCGAGTTACAGGGAAGATGGGGACTTCCTGGAAGAGGAGGAAGGTACCACCCCTCAGGAAGAGACCCCAGAGGCAGAGGAGCCACTCATAGAGTTCCCTGAAGTAGACCTTGAACTCCCGCCTGGAGAGGAGGAAGGACAGGAGACAGAACAAAAAGAGGAGATACATCAGGCATCACAGGAGCCACCATTGTGGCTTGAAGAGAGTATAGAGGTGGAGGGCTTTGAACCCGCCGAGGAGGTGTCCGCACCTCCCAGGGAGGATTCCATACTCGATCTTACAGACGAGGCAGAGGTTATAGAAGAGGTAGAACCTGTGGAGCAGGCGGAGGCTGGTAAGGAGGTAGAGGAGGTGGGTGAGTCCTATGAAGAGGTGGAGATAGAGTTGGAGGGTGCAGAGGAAGAATTGAGGTTTGAAGAGGAGGTGGGTGGAGAGGTCTCAGAGGAGACAAAGGTTGGTGAGGTGGTTACTGAGGCGGGTGGTGTAGGTGAGGTAGAGCCTGTGGACACTATGGCAGAGGGGATGGAGGAGAGGATAGGGCCTGAGGAACTTGTGGAATCCCTGCCAGAGGAGATGGGGGAGGAGGAACCAAGGGAAAAAGAGGAGTATGTGGACCTTATCGCGGAGCTCGGTATGGAGGAGACCCTCGAAGGAATCGCTGATTCATGGGCAGAGAACGAGACCGCTGATACAGCTGAGGAGTTCAGAAACGGCATCGGCAAACAGCTGAGCAGGGAGGACACAGAGACACACTACAACCTCGGTATAGCCTACATGGAGATGGAACTCTACAACGAGGCGGCAAGGGAGTTCAAGATAGCGCTCAAGGATCCAGGACTTGAATTCGACTGCTATACAAGGCTTGGGCTCTGTGCCATGGCAGAAGGCAGACCCCATGAGGCAATTGAGTACTATCTCAAGGGACTACAGGTAAAGGGACACAGCGAGGAGGAGAGGAAGGGGCTTAACTATGAGCTGGGGCTTGCCTATCAGGCAGCAGGTAAGGTGGATGAGGCAAGAGAGGTGTTCACATCCATCTACAACATAGACCCCGAGTACAGGGAGGTTGCAGATAAGGTAAAGGAACTTTCCAGAAAGGAAGAAAAGATACCACTCGATGATGACCTTGTGGAGATAGAGATACTCTGATGGAGACACACGGAATCACATCAAAGGGTCGAGATGGTTCGACCCTTTATTTTTTTGAGGACATACCCTCCCTCAGACAGGATCCCCTGCTCTCAGAGATATACCGTAAAGGTAAGGGGCTTGGTACAGAACTCCATCTTGTGGGTGGAGCCATAAGGGATTTTCTCCTCGGTTCAGAGGTGTTCGACTACGATTTTGTCATGGAGGGTGATACAGAGGGGCTCTCAAGGGCTATTGCATCGAGTCTCGGGGGGAGTTTTTTCCTCCTCGATAGAGCGAGTGGTTCCTACAGGGTCGTATCCAAGAGAGATAGAAAGTCCTTTACGATAGATATCTCTCCACTCAGGGGTAGGGACATAGTGGAAGACCTAATGGGGCGCGATTTTACCATCAACGCACTGGCACTCAATATGGATGACCTCTTCACTAAAGAAAGACCTATGATTGTAGACCCTACAGGTGGCATAGATGACCTTAAGGCAGGTATTCTCAGGGTCGTATCTGACCATGCCTTCAGGGATGACCCCCTCAGGTGCATAAGGGCTGTACGTCTTCTACAGGAGTACGGGCTCCGTATATCAGACAGAACCGAGAGAATACTTATAAGGGATGGTGAACTCCTCAGAGGGGTTGCACCAGAACGTATAAAGGAGGAACTTCTTAATATCTTTACAGCACACCATACATCCAGGGCTATGGAAAGACTGTACAGATACGGGCTCATCGCTACATTTGCACCAGAACTGACAGCCTGGAGAAACGGAGGGTATGATCTCCTCTCCCACTCTCTTAAGACCCTCGAAAGGATGGAGTGTATCGTTGAGGACATAAAGGAAGGTAGGTTCCTCAATACCCTTCCTGGGGTGGGGGAGTATCTCAGGGGGACTGTGAGTGGGGTTGAGAGATGGGTGCTCCTTAAGTTGACTGCATTCGTCCACGATGCTGGCAAGGCACTTACCATGAAGATGGAGGATGGGGTTTTGAGCTTTATCGGTCATGACAGGGAGGGTGCTCGTCTGGTGGAGGAGATACTCATGAGGCTCACCTTTGGCAGAAGGATATCTGGTGAGGTATCGAACCTTGTAAGGAACCATCACCGTGTGTTTGTGCTCGCATCCCTCCAGAATCCTTCTCGCAGGGCAAGGGCACACTTTTTCAGGGCTACTGGTGACGGAGGGGGTATGGGACTCCTCCTTCTCGCCCTTGCGGATGCAAGGGCTACCATAGATGGTGAGGACAAAAGGCTCTTCGGGATTGTAATGGATATGATGGACTTCTATTTCTCCGTGTACATGAAAAAGGAGAGAAGACCTCTTCTTGATGGACACGAGATAATGCGTGTGTTCAGGATACCTCAGGGGAGGCTCGTGGGAGAGATAATGGAGAAGATATCCGAGGGTGAGGAAAGGGGGGTTATAAAGGACAGAGACGATGCTATAGCATACATTAAAAGATGGCTACTGGAGGAGAAGGGTAGGGAAGGATGATTTTTTGTTGTTGATTTTATATGGATAGACCTGTTACCTTTGACAGGGGTCTCATGCCAGCCCTACCCCTTGGAGAGTGAGTATGGATATTTTGGCATTGATTTCTTCTTAGAAACCATATAGGGAGGTAAGAAGGGAATGAGGAGGAGTAACCTGTGGATGTTTTTTTCAACATTTTCTCTTGCCATGGTATTGTTCCTTCCTGTTACATCATGTGCACAGAAAGAGGTAAAAAAGGAGAAGGCACCCAAGCCACCCAGGGCTGTGATAGAGACGAAGTACGGTGAGATAGAGATAAGATTCTTTCCAGAATATGCCCCTGAGCATGTAAAGAATTTTATAAGGCTTGCAAAAGAGGGTTTTTATGATGGAACCATATTCCACAGGGTAATACCCGGCTTCATAATCCAGGGTGGAGACCCCAACACAAAGGGTGAGGACAGGGCGACCTATGGCTTTGGAGGACCTGGCTACAGGCTGAAGGCTGAGTTCAACAGCCTGTCACACAGGCGTGGCATAGTATCCATGGCAAGGGGTAGAGACCCTGACAGCGCAGGCTCACAGTTCTTCATAGTGGTGAAGGACTCACCCTTCCTCGATAGGAAGTATACAGTATTCGGCGAGGTGGTAAGGGGTATGGATGTGGTGGACAGGATCTCAACACTACCAAGGGATGCAAGGGACATACCCCTTGAAAGGGTGGAGATAAGGGTGAGGATAATCGAAGAGGAGGGGGTATGAAAGAGTAGTCTATCTTTTCGATGCGGTCTTCCTCCATTTTGCGTTCTTCAGGGAGGCGAGGAATTTTTTATCCTGAATATCAAAGAGTGCCCATATATCCCTTCTCTGGGTCTCGTAGAGGGAAGGTACCTTTTCTCCCCTTGGTGTCCTTTCCATGCATTTACACGCCCTCTTAAGGGGTCTGTCCACAAAGAGTTTACCCCTGTGCCATGTGATGGGGTAGGTCCTGCAGATGGTGGGTATTATCCTCTTGGGCAAGCCCTTCTTTGCCCATAGATAGAAAAGGGAACACCCCTTTCTGCCTATAAGATGGAATGCACACCTGTTGTCACTTTCCCTGACAACGGTCTCCCGATAGGCACCACCGAGATAGTCGTTATCCTTTATTATACCTGTGGCAAAGCAGTCCTCTATCCTTGCCTTTATGAGTGGTTCGATGAGGTGCCTGTATTTCTTTATAAGCAGGTCGCTCTCAAAGTCCACATCACATCCCCATTCACAGCACTCATCCTCGCATCTGCTCCCGTAACATCCGTCCCCAAAAAGCCCCTTCTGGGTCATTATCTCAGGGTCCACCTTCTTGATGCGTATCTTCATGCCCTTTTGTCCCTCCTCCTTTGCTGGCTGAGGTTAAAAGTGGTGGTAAATTACCGCTTTCATGTGCGTACTTCTATATTGTTTATCACATCGTTCACACCCCAGATATACCATGCATCATCCTCTGCTGCATCCCTTTCAGATTCCGAGTTTACCGTACCTGTTAGTGTTACAACCCAGTCCTTGGAGCTTATGCCTATGCGTGTTGCATCCACAAGGCTATCCTTCTCCAGCACCAGTCTCAGTGCCTCCACTACCTCATCGTCTGAGTCCTCCTCAGGTGGAACCACCTCGAGGCTGTTTATAACATCCCTGCTCCCTGGCACCCACCAGGCAAGCACACCTGCAATCCTTTTATGGCACAGGGACGGCACAATCCCTTCCAGATCGACACAACCATCCCTTACCTCTACCCTTATGGTGGTTTGCTTTAGGGTCGGCTCCTGTGAAAATGCATCATTGAGATGGTTCTCTATCTCCCTGTCGGTCATGTGGGAGGCGGGTTTCACCCTGAGCCTGTCGATTACCCCTGGAAACAGTTCCATCGCCTTAAGAAGGATCCTCTTTTTCTGCGATACCTTCTCAACAGTGCCCTCGATGACGATGGAATCATCCTCGAGCCCGAGATGTATGGGGTTGAGCCTTTGATCTATACGGAGTTTCTCAGTGATGGAAGCCTTGAGCGCCCTCAGTGCCTTTTCTGGTTCCATTTCGGGTGCCTTCTGGTTAAATGATCTGTTTAACTCCCCACAGAGTATAACAGAGCAATAGCCTTTCTACAAGATGATTTTTTGTATGATAACCCTTTCCTGCCGGTAGGTACAGGGAGGGGGCTCCCTGGATATATATAAAACTCTCTAAAGGATACATACCTGACTTTTAATTGACAATCCATGGATATGGCAATAGAATTTAATCCAGGCTTTTTCTATTGTTATGAGGAGGTAGCCAATAAGATGGTCTTTCTGCCACTAAGGGGATGGAGGAACAGGAGGGTGGGATTCCTCATCACCATGGTCATTTTTTTGTGTGTACGGTCCGTAGTGGCAGAGGAGGTAACCATCACCCTTGTGGGGGATATATATCTCGGAGGAAGGGTGGTACCCTTCATAGAGAGATATAGCCCTGAGTATCCCTTCAGACATATAAAGGACGTGCTGAAAGGGAGCGACGTTGTTATAGGGAATCTTGAATCCCCCCTTACCACTTCAGAGGATGTATTCATGGAGAAGAGATTTATCTTCAAGGCACCACCTGTGGTGGCAAGGTGGATGAAGGAGGTGGGATTCGATATACTCACCCTTGCCAACAACCATATCATGGATTTTGGTCCCGGTGGACTTACGGATACACTCACAGTGCTCAAGAAGGTGGGAATACTCCATACAGGTGCGGGTATGAACATAGAAGAGGCAAGGCGTCCTGTGTTTGTAAGAGTGGGTGGGATAAGGATAGGGGTGCTTGCCTATTCTAACACCCTTCCAAAGGAGTTTTACGCAGGCAGGGATAGCCCTGGTACAGCACCAGGATATTACGGATACGTAAGGAGGGATGTGAGGAGGTTAAGGAAGGAGGCTGATGTGGTGGTGGTTGCCTTTCACTGGGGCGAGGAGGGGAGTTTTTTTCCCAAGGACTACCAGAGGGAGCTTGCACACCTTGCCATAGAGAGCGGGGCACACCTTGTGGTGGGGCATCATCCCCATGTGATACAGGGTATAGAGTTCTCTGGAGATGGGATAGTGTTCTATAGCCTTGGAAACCTTGTCTTCGGCTCGTATAGCCCGTCTGCAGAGGGCATGATAGCAGAGGTTACCTTCAGAAGGGATGGAAGGAGATGTGCCATAAAGTCCGTAAGGATTATACCGCTCAATGTGGACAACAGAACAGTCCTTTTCAGCCCCACTATACCAGATGGCAGATGGATGGAGGAGTTTGCCTCTCACATATCCACGAGGTCTCTGTCCAGTGGTGTGGGATTCAGCCCGGATGGAGACTCCATAATGGTATACAGGGATTGATGGATAGGGCTGGTACCACTCTCTGCCAGAATGCCCAGCCTCCTGGCTTGGATGATCGGCGGGTTTTGTAAAAACACAGTGTTTTCCCCTGCCCCCTTTCCCAAAAAACTTTAGATTAAAAGTTTTGGGGAAGGGAGTTTGAGGGAAACCCCTTTTACAAAAGGGGTTTCCTTCAGAATACAGGGAGATTTTAGTCCGAAAAAGATACCCATTACCAATTTTTTAACGTGATTTTTTTCGTTTAATCTCGAC
>WGFF01000243.1 GCA_015492355.1 Deltaproteobacteria bacterium | reverse complement strand
CTCCCTACCCCAAAACTTCTAATCTAAAAGTCTTCTAGGAAATGGGGCATCCTGGCAGACCTCGTGAAAACCTCAGCTCCCGCCCCTGGAGGAAGAAGGTCCCTTTTTTACTGAAAAGGGGTCTCCCCTCTCCAGTCCCTCTATAAGGTCCCTTATATCTTCCCTGAACCTCTCACTGGGTATGGAATGCATCTCCATGAGTCTCCTCCTTACAGGGCTCGAAAGTATCTCCTCGATATATACCTCCCTTCTGAGCGCCTCCATGGCACGGTCCATGAAGAGAAGTATGGACTTGAGCATAAGGTACTGTTTCTCAAAGGTGTTGAAGGCATCGTTCTCATCGAAGGCACTCTGTCTTAAGAACCCGTCCCTTATGATATCCGCAACCTCAAGGGTGAGTCTGTCTGTATCCTGGAGCGCCTCGACCCCTATAATCTGGACTATCTCCTTGAGTTCTGCCTCCTTCTGGAGAATAGCCAAAAGCCTTTCCCTGAGGTCCATCATATCGGATGTGATGTTCTGCCTGTACCATTCCTCGAGCTCCTTTATATACAGGCTGAAGCTTCTGTGCCAGTTTACCGCTGGGAAATGCCTTCTGTAGGCAAGGTCTGTATCGAGAGCCCAGAGGGTACCTGCAAATCTCAGGGCTGATTGTGTCACTGGCTCTGAAAAGTCTCCACCCGGTGGAGAGACCGCACTTATCACTGTAATCGACCCTGTACGCCCTGGTGAGCCCATGCATTCAACCCTTCCTGCCCTCTCAAAGAAACCACCTATGCGTGTGGCAAGGTAGGGTGGAAAACCCTCCTCCCCTGGCATCTCCTCGAGCCTTGAGGATATCTCCCTCAGTGCCTCTGCCCATCTCGATATGGAATCTGCCATAATCGCAACCCTGTAGCCCATATCCCTGAAATACTCGCCGACAGTTATACCCGTGAATATGGACGCCTCCCTGGCAGCAACGGGCATGTTCGATGTGTTGACGATTATAACCGTCCTCATGGAGAGGGGTAGACCGGTCTCAGGGTCCTTGAGCTCCGGGAACTCGGTAAGTATCTCTGCCATCTCGTTCCCGCGCTCGCCACAGCCTATGTAGATTATAATATCCGCACGTCCGAACTTGGCTATGGTCTGCTCTATTATGGTCTTGCCAGTACCAAAACCACCGGGCACTATCGCAGCACCACCCTCTGCCACTGGAAAGAGCACATCAAAGACCCTCTGCCCTGTTATGAAGGGTGTAAGGGGTGGGAGCTTCTTTCTAAACGGTCTCGGTGTCCTCACGGGCCATTCATGGTACAGAAATATCTCCCTGCCATCATCGAGTATGCAGACAGGCTCCATGCTATCCACCATACCCTTTCTTATCTCCCTTATCGTACCATCCACACCATGTGGAACCATCACCCTGTGAACGACCCTCTCTGTATCGGGTATCACACCGAGTATATCACCACCACCTACACGGTCTCCCCTCTTTCTCTCAGGATGGAAGTCCCATTTCCTCATCTTTTCCAGCGCCTTTACCCTTAACCCCTTTCTTATGAAACTGTATCCCATCTCGTCCATACGATGGAGGGGTCTCTGTATGCCGTCGAATATATTGGTAAGGAGCCCTGGACCGAGCCTTACTGTAAGGGGTCTTCCGAGGCTTACCACCTCCTCGTCTATGGAGAGTCCTGTGGTATCCTCGTAGACCTGTACAGTGGCGGTATCCTCCTCTATTCGGATTATCTCACCAAGGAGCCCGTCCCTGCCGACCAGACACGTAGAGTGCATCCTCGCACCCCACATGCCACGAGCCATAACCGTGGGACCTGCTATGGCGTATATCCTCCCCTTGATATGGTCCATAGCACTACTTCTTTATCCTTATCTGATATCCTATCGCCCTCTTTATGAGCCTTGCCATGGGGGATTCCACTACCTCCTTCTCCACCCACCTCCTGGGTATGGTTATTGGTACAACCACAGGGTATCCCTTCTTCTTTATCCTCCTCATCACCTTCTCTGGCACCCTGTTAAATAACCTCTCATCCACCACTATGAGCCCATACCTGTCCCCAGAGACGAGTTCCAGAAGAAGCCCTGTAATATCCCCGTCCCCTTCCACATCTATGCACTCCACACCCGCAAGCCTGAATCCAAGCGAGGTGGTGCGGTCTGCTATGACCACAATCCCTGCCATGACTAAAAGAAGAGAAACCTCCTTATCTCCTCCTCTGGTATGCCGAAGACCTTTCCCCTTACTATGACCCTCAGGTTCTTGACCTCCCTTACCTTTGCATACACGTAATCCATAACGAGCGCTATACCAAGGGGATCTCTGAGGGACTCCCTCCTCAGGTACTTCCTTGTAAGTTCCTCGAATCGTTCCTCCAGGAGGTCTATCTCATCGGTATCCGCTGTAAAGAGGATATCCCTTGTTTCGTGGTCCTTGATAACAGGGATGAGCTCCCTTATAAGGGTCTTTCTATCAGGGAGGATAAGGAGCCTTAAAAACTCCTTCCTCGAAAGCAGTCTCCCCCCTTCTATAAAGAGCCCCTCCCTGTCACCCTCTGAAAGCCCCTCCCCTGTAACCTTAAAAAGGGTTACCATGTTCTGTGTATCCACCCTGCGGGCAAAAAACCCCTCCAGAACCTCCCTGTTCGATGAGTCCCCTATGGTAGTTCTGGATGCCTCTGCAAACACGTAACGATAGAGTGCATCCTCTATCCTGAAGAGACTGTTGTGTCTTTCGTACCATTCGAGCCCCTCTTTTACAGGTGCACTGTAGGGACTCGTCCATGTATCGAGAAGACGTACCAGATCATGTATGTTCTTGGACTGTGCGAGTTCCTTAAGTGCACCGTAGTCCATGGTGCCCACTGGTATGAGTATGGGGAGTATCTCCTCTTTCCTGACCCCCCTGTGTATGGCCCTGATGATGGTCTTGAGATTGTACACCTCCCAGAAGGAAAAGACCATCCTGAGAGCCTCCCTTGAAGGTATATCAGCCTCGTCCCAGACAACCGAGAGGGTCGCCCCGAGATTGTTCCTGAGGGCAGTGGTTACAATACTATCCTTTCTGGTCTCATATACAGAAGCAACCTCTATGTATGGTCCATACACCGTTGACCTCAGATAATCCATACATTCATCCAGCCCCCGTACCTTCAAAAGGGCATTGTAGTCTCTCTCCCTGAGGAGCCTTCCCCTCAAGCCCCTTATACGTGCGTTTAGATAGGAAAGATCCATGTTACAAAAAAAGAGGAAGAACCTTTATGTAAGACAACCAACTCGCAAGCCCTTCCCTCTTGATTATCCAGGGACACAAAACTCAGGTCTCCATACCGGTTATTACCTTTTTCAGAGATTTTAGAGAACCCTTCCCCCACAGGACCTCATCGAGCATGGATACAAGATGGGGCTTTATCCTTTCGAGTCTCGATGGTATGGTATTTATGAGTCTTATACGACCATCCTCTGATGTAAAAATAACCCCGAGGCTTACAGAGGTATCAGGTCTTATATCCACGTCCCTGTCATCTATAAGACCTGTATCATCTGGATTCACAACTACCACAGCCCTCTTATCCATTCCTGTGGAGTACCATTCCTCCTTGGCCTCCCTGTAAAGCCGCAGGAACACACCAGAGTACCGCTCCACAGGCATCCTCTTGAACGACTCCACGGTCTCATGGAATACCGCCTCCATAATCTCATACTTTACGGCGAGCACCCTGGCACGTGCCTTGATGCGAGCCCTCTTGATGGATATATTTCTTTTCGACTCTATCTCTTCCAGGCACCTCTTGAGGAGGTCTTCTTTCAACCTCTGGGCCCCTTTCCTGGCATCGTCTATTATTCTATCCGCCCTTCTCTTCGCCTCTGCTATGGTCTTTTCGGTCTCTTTTATAACATCCCTTTCGAGTGCCTTGAGGAGGTCTTCCTGTGCCATAGGGCTTCCTCTATCCGATTATTAAATAGGCGATGACGAAACCAAGGAGTACCATTGTCTCGGGTATGGCGACCAGAATGATTATTATACCACTCAGTTCTGGTTTTTCCGCCAGTGCCCCTGCACCTGCAGAACCTATCTTACTCTGTGCCCATGCGGTTGCCAGGGCAGAAAGCCCTACCGCCACTGCCGCAGCCAGAGCCAAAAGACCTTTCTCCATACCATCTACCTCCTTGTGTTTGTTCTCAAAAAGGAATCTTATGGAACCGCGAGTCATTCCCCTTCACAGAGAAGTCTCTTTCTCGACAGAAACCTATCTCTTTTTAAAAGGCTCGTACCTCCTCCCCCCACCCTCGTAGAACTTACTTAGAAACTCCACGTACTGAAGCCTCATGGACTGTATGGTGGGGGAGACAAGGCTCAGTATGATGTTCAGTGCATGGATGAGTCCTGCAACGAGTATACCAACGAGCAGACTCCCTGTAAGACCTCCTATCCTGTTTGCAACCACAGCCATCACAACGGATGCAGTGCCAACAGCCATGATACGTACATAGGAAAGGATGTTACCGAGTGCCTTTATAAATTCGATTGGACCGAGCACACCCTCTACAATAACAAAGAAGATAAAGGATACAACAAGTACAATAATACCTGGGCTCAAAAGCCCTCTCGGCAGATACTCAAAGTATATCCCCAGAATGAGGAGAAATGAAGTGATGAGGATAAAATATGAGAGCTTTGCACCAGCCTCCTTTACCTTCCCTCTGTTGATGTAGTTCACTACTGCTATCAGTATACCGAGAAGCACATGCCCTATCCCTATCCCGATTGAAAGGGCAAGAAAGGTCTTGAGCGCCTTCATTCTATCGAAGAGTATGGGATGGACTATACCCGCCCTTTCACCGAGGTCTCCAAAGAACTCCCCGAAGAGCACCCCTCCTATTATGGATGTCACCCCGCACACAGATAGAACCGATGCAAGGTCATAGATGAACTCGTTGTATCTGAAACGGTGCTTTATATAGATGCCCAGCAGAAATAACACCAGACCATAGCCTGCATCACCCACGATGAGTCCGAAGAATATGGGAAAGAAAAGGGCGATATAGGGTGTGGGGTCTACAGAACCGTATCGGGGTGTGGGAAGGGCTTTGAGAAAGACCTCAAATGGCTTGAGTATCCTCGGATTCTTTATGTAAACAGGTATAAGGTCTACCTCCTCTTCCTTTATCTCTATCTCCCTTACGAGCACACTACTACTGAACAGCCTTGAGAACTTTTCTTTGACCACCTCCATCATCTCCTTTGGTATCCATCCCTCTATAACAAAGGCGAACCTCGTCTCTGCACAGTACGAAAGCACACCTATCTCGTCTATCTTGTCCTCCACAGCCTTCCTGAGGGCTACAATCACCCCGTACCACCTGCGTGATATATCCTCCAGCTCCCTTTCTATGGAACTTATAAGCCCCTTGAGTTCCTCTCTCCTCCGTGCCATCCTCTCGAGTGCTACAAGGAGTGGCATGTCCTCGTATTCCTCTGGCAGTTTTATCTCACTTATGGCTTCACTCGATATAAGAGACCGCATCTCGGGGTCGAACCGTCTCTGATAGGTAAGCACTATACCGAGGGTCTTCTCATCCAGTTCCCTCACGTGGAGACGGTACATCCCCTGTGTTATCCTTGCCACCTCTCCTTCGAGCACCCTTATGACATCACGCCTCGATCTCTCTATGGTAAGACCGATTATCACAAAGTTTTTAAGCCCACCGAGCCTCGATACCACTGGAGCAAAAGCCCTGAGTATCTTTTCGTATCTTTCAAGGGAGTTGAACTCCTCTGTAAGGGCTTCTCTCCTTGCATGCAACTCCCTTACCTTCTTTTCAACAGACCTTATGGTCTCTATAAGGGAGACCATCCTTCCTTCCTGGATGGTTACACGTTCGAGTGCTGGTGGGGTTTTAAGGAGGAAGGTGAGATTCTTCAATCTCTCGAGAGTCTCCTCAAGGTATCTCTTCTCCCTTATCTTTTCCTTCTCTATGGGATGGGCTCTGAAAAACCTGTCATCGAATCTTGCCTCAACAGGAAGGGTCTCTATATGAACCACGGAAAGGGCATGGAGCAGTCTTATACACTCATCGAGTACCGCCTTTGAACCTATTATCTGGATCTTGCTCATCTCTTTGATCACGTCTTCCCTCCACGATAAAGTCCATAACGACCTCTACAGCCCTTTTCTTCCTCTCCTCTGCCTCTTTTCTGAGTCTCTGTACCGTATCCTCTGTTTCCCTGTATATACGCTCTATCTCTTCGTCTATCTCCCTTTCCCTCTTCTTTCTTATACCTTCTACCTCCTTTTCTGCCAGCTCCCTTGCCTTCTCCACAATCTCCTCTGCCTCCTTCCTTGCCCTTTCCTGTATGGCTTCGCCTTTCCTGCGAGCCTCCTCTACAAGGGCTTCCATCTCCTGTTCCTTCTTCTTAAGGAGATCGATTATATCTTCCTTCACCTTATCTCCCCTGTCACAGGTCTTTCTACACGTACAAATGCCTTTATGATGTGATACTTCCTTTCCCCTATGCCCCTTATCCTTTTGAGGTCTTCCTTCCTTCTGAATCCATCCATCCTTTCCCTCTCCCTCACTATGCTCATGGCGAGTTTTATACCTATTCCTGGTATGAGGACAAGTTCTTCCGGGCTTGCGGTGTTTATATCTATCTCAGGCTCCTTTCCATACCCTTCTGCATCCCCGACCACCGCACCACCAGCACCACCCCACCATGGGTTGAGACCATGGACCCTCAGGAAAGAAACCATAAGGATGAGAAGGAGGAGCAAAAGGAAGCCCTCTTTTCTGGTGGCTGTGTTCATCTGTTCTCTTTCTTCTTTCTATCCTTGAAGAGTTTGTACTCCAGACTCTCCACAAGTGCCTGCCAGCTTGCCTCTATCACATTATCCGACACCCCTACAGTACCCCACTTATCCCTTCCATCGCCTGATTCCACAAGTACCCGTACACGTGCGGCAGTACCCTGTCCACCTGCCAGTACCCTTACCTTGAAGTCCAGGAGTTGAACCTCCTTTATGGAGGGATAGAACCTTTCGAGTGCCTTTCTAAGGGCTTTGTCCAGGGCATTCACAGGTCCACAGCCCTCTGCAGCGGTGTGTTCTACCACACCACCCACCTCGAGCTTTATGGTCGCCTCTGAATAGGGCTGTTCTTCTTCCTTCTTCTTTTCGTCTATGACCCTGAAACCGAGTAGCCTGAAATACTTTTCCTTCTTTTTGAGTGCCTTCTGTATGAGGAGTTCAAAGGATGCCTCTGCACCCTCGTACTGGAATCCCTCGTGTTCCAGCACCTTGAGGTCCTTGAGTACCTTCTGTACCACCTCTGCGTTACTCTGTATATCCACCCCGTATTCCTGAGCCTTGTATATAATATTCGACCTGCCCGAAAGGTCTGACACCAGTACCCTCTGGTGGTTTCCTACCAGTTCTGGTCTTATATGTTCGTATGTCTCTGGACTCTTTAGCACCGCACTTACATGGATACCACCCTTGTGCGCAAAGGCACTGTCACCCACATAGGGCTGGTGTTTCTGATGGGGCAGATTCGCAAGTTCGTATACAAACCTTGAGGTCTCCCTGAGCCTTTTGAGTTGCTCGTCACCTATACACCTTATACCCATCTTGAGCCTCAGCGCCGGTATTATAGAACACAGATTTGCATTACCGCATCTCTCTCCGAATCCGTTTATCGTACCCTGTACATGCACCACCCCTTCCTTTACAGCCACTATGGTGTTGGCAACCGCTGTCTCTGAATCGTTATGTGCGTGTATGCCCAGGGGAGAGTCTACCCTTTCTTTTACCTTCCTTACTATATCCCCTATCTCGAAGGGCAGTGTCCCACCATTGGTATCGCACAGTACAAGGCAATCTGCCCCTGCATCTCGGGCTATGAGGAGTGCCTTTATGGCGTACTCTGGGTCGTCCTTGTAGCCATCGAAGAAGTGTTCTGCATCGAAAAAGACCTTATCCATCCGTCTCTTGAGGTATCTTATGGTATCGAATATCATATCGAGATTCTCCTCGAGCGATACCCTCAGAGCCTTTGTCACATGGAGTCTCCAGGTCTTACCCACTATGGCTGCACAGGGGGTTTCTGCCCTGAGGAGTGCCTTTATGTTTCCATCCGCACTCACCTTTCTGCCAGCCCTTCTTGTGGAACCGAAGCTTACAAGCCTGGAACTTTTGAGCCTCTGGGTACGCATCGCCTTGAAGAACTCTATATCCCTGGGGTTACTTCCAGGCCATCCCCCCTCGATATAGTGTATACCCATCTCGTCAAGGCGTCTTGCTATCCTTATCTTGTCCTCTACAGAGAAGGATATATCCTCTGCCTGGGTTCCGTCCCTTAACGTTGTATCGTAGAGTTCTATCATGGTATCCTCTGCCGGGTGTTTACTGGTAAAACCTCTGGCTTACAATCCTGACCTCCCCTCTCAATGGATTCCTTCCCCTGCCAGGGGATAGCCCAGTCGTGTGGACATGGATGGGCATTATTCCTCCTCTACGTCCTCCTTTCCGAGTTCAAATGCCTCGTGCAGTACCCTCACTGCGAGCTCCGTGTATTTCTCGTCCACAACGCACGAGACCTTTATCTCTGATGTAGATATCATCTGTATGTTTATACCCTCCCTTGCGAGTGTCTCGAACATCCTGGATGCAACGCCTGCATGGCTCCTCATGCCAGCCCCGACTATAGATACCTTTGCTATGTTCTGATCCCCCACGACCTCCTTTGCCTCTATCTCCTTTGATACCTCCTTTACAAGACCGAGTGCCTTTTTGTAGTCCCTTTTTGACACTGTGAATGTAAGGTCTGTATATCCGTCATGGCTTATGTTCTGTACTATCATATCCACGTTTATCCCCTCTGCTGTAAGGGGTCTGAAGAGCTTGGCAGCGATACCCGGTCTGTCGGGCACCCTTACAACCGATATCTTTGCCTCGTCCTTGTTGTACGTAATACCAGATACGACCGCCTTCTCCATATCCCTATCCTCCTTGCAAACGAATGTGCCCTCTGCATCAGTAAAGGAAGACCTTACGAGCACGGGCACGTTGTATTTTTTTGAGAACTCAACAGACCTTGTCTGGAGGACCTTTGCCCCGAGGCTTGCCATCTCGAGCATCTCGTCATAGGATATTTTTTTAAGCTTCCTTGCATCAGGACATATACCAGGGTCTGTGGTATACACACCCTCTACATCCGTGTATATCTCACAGAGGTCTGCCCTGAGCGAGGCTGCAAGGGCAACAGCAGTGGTGTCAGAACCGCCTCTACCAAGGGTGGTTATGTTCCCATCCTCATCCACGCCCTGAAAACCAGCCACCACAACGATAAAATCCTTCTTGAGCCCCTCCATTATCCTCTCTGTACCCACCCTCTTTATCCTGGCAGAGCCGAACACAGAGTCGGTAACAATGGGCACCTGAAACCCCGTAAGGCTCATGGCCCTGTATCCCATCTCCTTGAGTATGAGACACAGAAGCCCTATGCTTATGAGCTCACCCGTGGATACAACCACATCATACTCCCTGCCCTCCGGGAAATCGACAGCCTGATGGGTGAGTTCTATGAGCCTGTCTGTCTCACCTGACATGGCAGAGAGCACGACCACGACCTGATTGCCCTCGTTCTTGGTACGTGCAACCCGTCTGGCAACGTTCCTTATCCTGTCTATGGTACCGACCGATGTACCACCGTATTTCTGGACTATGAGTGCCATATAGAGAAAACCCTGATGGAGCTCCCTGGGGAGACCTTTCCTTTTAGGTATCGGACCTGAATCTTTGTTGTGGGGAAAACCCTTCGGGCTATCGCCCTTTTCTGGTAAAAAAGTGTTTTCCCCTGCCCCCTTTCCCGGAAGACTTTTAGATTAAAAGTTTTGGGGAAGGGAGTTTGAGGGAAACCCCTTTTACAAAAGGGGTTTCCCTCACAATCGGACAGGTCCGAAAAGGCTTTAATCTCTATCTCCTTCTTCCTATCTTGTGTATGGAAAATCCATGCACATCTTCTGCTGCCTCCATCACTATCTCTGGCAGTGTTGGATGGGCATGGATGGTCTGGGCTATATCCTCTGTCTTTGCCCCGAGTTTCATCGCAATGGCAACCTCGCCTATAAGGTCGGTTGCATGGGCACCCACTATACTACAGCCGAGCACCCTGTCGGTAGAAGGGTCAGAGAGTATCTGCACGAACCCATCCACCTCTCCCATGCCGAGTGCCTTGCCACTCGCACCATAAGGGAATCTGCCTATCTTTACATCCATACCCCGCTCCTTTGCCTCCTTCTCCTTCAAGCCCACACCTGCAATCTCTGGCTCTGTGAATATACCATAGGGTACGACCGAATAGTCCATGGTCCTGCTCTCGCCGAGGGCATTGGATACAGCGGTGATACCCTCTGAGCTTGCCACATGGGCAAGGAGGATTCCGCCCGTAACATCTCCTATGGCGTATATGCCATTTACACTGGTCTCCATCCTCTCGTTCACAACTATCCTGCCCTTTTCATCCACCTCCACGCCGAGTGCCTCGAGACCGAGCCCGCTGGAATTAAAACTCCTTCCTATGGTGACGAGCACCTTTTCGGTTATGAACTCCCTTCCGTCGGTAAGGGAGGTCTTTACACCCCTTTCTGTGACCTCCACAGCCTCGACAGATACACCTGCAAGCACATCTATGCCCAGCTCCTTGAACCTCCTCAACACCACCCTTACAACCGCCCTGTCCTCTCCAGATAGTATCTCTGGCAGGAGTTCCACCACCTTTACCGAACTGCCGAAGATGGAAAACATCACCGCAAACTCGCACCCCATTATACCCCCGCCTATGATGAGGAGGCTTTCTGGAACCTCTTTCAGATTCAGCACCTCTGTGGAGGTGAGTACGTTCTCCCTGTCTATATTGAAGGCTGGTATCATTGCGGGTTCAGAGCCGGTTGCAATTATAATCTTCTTTGCACCTATTACATCACTCCCCTCATCCCTCTTTACAACCACCCTGCCCTCTGCCTCTACAAAACCCTCTCCCCTGAACACCTCCACCCCATTCCCCTTGAGCAGTTGTTCCACACCGGATACAAGCCTTCCCACCACCTCATCCTTCCTCTCCACAGCCCTTGCCAGATCGAACTCGAACCGTCCGACCTTCACACCGAAGTTATCCGCCCTCCTTACAGCCTCTATGGACCTTGCAGAATAGTAGAGTGCCTTGGTGGGTATACATCCCCTGTTAAGACACGTACCACCCACCCTGTCCTTCTCCACAAGCGCCACCTTTGCGCCCTTCTGTGCACCCCTTATGGCTGAAACGTATCCGCCAGGTCCACCACCGATGACAACGACATCAAACTCCTTCATCTAAAAACCCCCTGTCGTGGTTTGTTTTCGAGAGGGAAAAACGGAACCCCGTAGTGAAAATCCCCATCGGGCAAGCCCATTTCAGGATAAACCCCGGTGATTCCTTCTTTGAAAAAAGGTCTGAAAAAGTCTACCTCAGTCCTCTATCTCTATCCTCCTTTTTGTCTCGTCTTCGTGAAAGAACCTTACTGTAATGGTCCTTTCAGCGGGAAGGTCATGGATTCTATCAGCCCATTCTATTACGGACACTCCGTCTCCGTATATGAACTCCTCGAGTCCTAAGTCATCCATCTCTGCTGGTCTCTCTATCCTGTATAGGTCTATATGATAGAGGGGGAGTCTTCCTCCCTGATAGATATTGACTATGGTGAAGCTCGGGCTCTTGACATATCCCTTCACACCGAGTGCCCTTGCCATACCGTGTACAAACCGTGTCTTGCCAGAGCCGAGTTCCCCTACAAGGGCAACAACATCACCCTTCCTGAGTCTCTCACCTGTCCTGAAACCCAGTTCCTCTGTCTCATCAGGACTGTTTGTTGTAACCGTCTCCTTCACCCTGTAAAGCCCGAGATAAGTACAGGTATGGTATCGAGGAGGTCTGTTGCGACCACACCTACCATCCCCTTCTCCTCCCTCAGCACATCCCCTGCAAGACCATGTATGTACACACCCATTATGGCTGACTCCTCGGGACTGTATCCCTGGGCAAGAAAACCACCTATCATACCACAGAGCACATCACCCGTACCAGCAGTGGCAAGGGCTGGATTGCCTGTTGGATTTATAAATACCCTTCCATCTGGCATGGCAACCACTGTTGATGCGCCCTTGAGCACTACCACCCCACCTGTAATCCTTGCAAGCCTCGATGCAGAGGGTATCCTTTCGGACTGTACCTTTCCTGTGTCAGTATTAAGAAGCCTTGCCATCTCGCCAGGATGGGGTGTGAGAACGAGCGGGGAGTCTACTTTCTTGAGAAGGGAGACCTCCCCTGCCACCACATTCAGCCCATCCGCATCTATGACCACGGGTACGGTACTCCTCTTTAAAAGCCCCTTGAGAAACTCCCTTACCTCTTCAGAGACCCCGAGCCCCGGACCCACCACAATCGCATCCTTACCCTCCAGGAGTTCATCTATCCTTTCAAGGGACACACTGCCAAGGGTCTTCTCGAATGTCTCCGGTAGTGGAAAGGTCATGACCTCGGTGGTCTTCGTCTCTACTATGGGATTGATGCTTCTGGGGAGTCCCACTGTAACGAGCCCGCTTCCAGCACGCATGGCACCCATGGATGTCATACACACTGCACCTGTCTTGCCGGGTGAACCCGCGAGTACAAGGAGATGCCCAAAACTCCCCTTGTGTGTATCATATCCCCTTGGTCTGATTATACCCCTTATGCAGGCATCATCAATAAGATTCCATCTTATACCCTCATCCCCTGTAAGTTTCCGGGGCATACCTATATCAACGACCCTTATCCTCCCTGCATACTCCCTTCCTGGATACAGATAGAGCCCTATCTTCGGCAGTGCCATGGTTGCTGTAAGGTCTGCCCTTATAGCCCTGCCGAGTATCCTGCCTGTAGAACCATCCACACCAGATGGTATATCCACCGATACAACCGTTCTGGAGGTGGAGTTTATAAGGTCTATCACCTCCCCGTACAGACCATGGACCTCACTCGATAGCCCTGTGCCGAGAAGGCTATCCACAACTATTGCAGAGTGTCTCAGGAGGCTTGTATATCTACTCGTGTCAGCCCGGGATAGGATAAAATGGGTCTCACCCTCCATCCTCTGCCATATACGTGCGTTTATGCCTGCGTCACCCTTTATATCCTCTATCCTTGCAAGGGAGAGCACACTGACCCTTACACCAGAGTTTCTGAGATGCCTTGCTATAACAAACCCATCCCCACCGTTGTTACCCCTGCCACATACAACCGTAACCCTCCCGCCTTTTAGCAGGTCCCTGTACTCTTCTTCCATCACCGCCTTGACTCCTCTGCCAGCGTTCTCCATGAGCACTATGCCTTTTATACCGTAGGTACGTATCGCCCTGCTGTCTATGGAGCGCATCGTTCTGCTATCGACTAACTTCATCGTCTCCTCTCCACTATCACCTGCGCAAGGGTGATGTCGTTCTCATGGGTGAGCGTTATTGTGGGAACAAGCCCTGGCTCAAGCCCCTTTACAGATACGACCGGTCTCCCGCTCCGATCATTTACAATCTCCACGTCCCTGAACCTCATGGGTCTGCCCAGTGCCTTGAAAAGGCTCACCTTCCCTGCAAAACGCACTGCAAGATGTCTTTCAGGGAACCGCTTTCTGAGACAGTAGTCGAGCTCCCTCTCGGTGAAGACCCTCTCAAGTAGCCTTCTACCCCACCTCTCCATGGAAGCCCTGAACCTCGATACCTCCACCACATCGAGACCTATACCGTATATCATGATCGTCTCCAGAATCAGGAAAGCCTCCTTACAGAAAGATTCACCACCCCGTTAAAGGAACCCCTTAAGTCCAGATGGTCTTCTGAAGGAAACAAAAAAGAGACCACACCCTGCCCCCCTCTTTAAGGTACATAAATCTCTACCTTATAAGTGCCCTCATCTCCCTTACAGCCTGCTCTATACCTGTGTACACACTCCTTGCTATGATACTGAATCCTATGGCAAACTCCTCTATCTCCCTTATCTCTGCTACCTCTTTTATGTTGTGATAGTCGAGTCCATGCCCTGCATGGGTCTTCAAGCCGAGTTTTCTGGAGAGTACCGCAGAGTCGTATATCTTTTTGAGTTCGTGTTCCCTCTGTTTTCTGTCCCTTGCCTCTGCGTACCTGCCGGTATGGAGTTCCACGCCATCTGAGCCGAGTTTATAGCTCTGCTTTATCATGTACGCATCCGGGTCTATAAAGAGGTTCACCATTATACCACCATCCCTGAGTGTGGATATAAACCTCTTCAGTGTTTCCGAATGGGTCCTCACATCGAGTCCCCCCTCTGTTGTAAGCTCCCTTCTCTTCTCAGGGACAAGGGTCACCATATCAGGCTTTACCTCGAGCGCTATGCCGAGCATCTCTTTTGTGGGTGCCATCTCGAGATTGAGCACTGTCTTTATGGTCTTTCTCAGGAGGATGAGGTCTCTGTCCTGGATATGGCGTCTGTCCTCCCTGAGGTGTACGGTTATACCATCCGCCCCTGCTGTCTCTGCCCTGAGGGCAATGCTTACAGGGTCTGGCTCGTTCGATAGCCTCGCCTGCCTGAGTGTTGCCACATGGTCTACATTGACGGTGAGTCTCCTTGTCATGGATTTTTTGTTCTACCTCCTTGAGCCTTCTCCCGCCCTGCAGGACGGGTTTTATCAGATAATGGATTTTTCAGACTAATCATGAGGGAAACCCTTTTTGTAAAAGGGTTTCCCTCAAACACCCTTCCCAAAAACTTCTGGCTAAAAACTAAAAATCCTCCGGCAAAAGGAAGATGGGAAAACATCCCACCTATCCTATCCTCGATTTTCCGTCCAGAGGGGACATCCAGCAGGGCTTGTAAAAAACCACTCAGTTGAGTTCCTTCTCCACCACATCTGCCAGTTCCCTTGCCCAGGTATTTATCTTCTCTTCATCCTCACCTTCTATGGTTATCCTTGCAACAGGCTCTGTACCCGAGTACCTCATAAACACCCTGCCCTTGCCATTGAGTTTCTCCTCTATGGACTTAAGCTTCGCCCTGACCTCTGGGAGTTCAGAAAGGTCCTTCTTCTCCTTGACCCTCACATTCAAGAGCACCTGTGGATAACACTGGAGCACACCGGCAAGTTCAGAGAGTCTCTTGCCATCCTTTACCATCCTCGTGAGTATCTGAAGGGCAGTGATGGTACCGTCCCCTGTGGTTGTATGGTCGAAGAACACCACATGCCCTGATTGCTCACCACCGAGGTTGTACCCACCCTTTATCATCTCCTCCACCACGTACCTGTCCCCAACCTTCGTCCTCACAACCCTGCCACCAGCCTTTCTTATCGCCTCATCCAGTCCGCTGTTACTCATAATGGTGGCTACCACTGTATTTTTATTCAGCCTTCCCTCCTTCATCATTGCCAGTGCGGATATTGCCATCACATAATCACCATCGAGTATCTCACCCTTCTCATCCACAAGTACACATCTATCACCATCACCATCAAGGGCTATACCTATATCCGCACCCCTTCTCCTCACCTCTTCGCTCAGGACCTCTGGATGGAGTGAACCACAGTCCTTGTTTATGTTCTCCCCGTCAGGCTTCACCCCTATGGTTATCACATCTGCCCCGAGCTCATAGAACACCTCTGGTGTTACCCTGTAGCATGCACCATTGGCGCAATCCACCACTATCTTCAATCCATCGAGTGTGAGCTCCTTTGGAAAGGTGTTCTTTGCAAATACTATGTACCTTCCGATGGCATCGTCCACCCTGTAAGCCTTTCCCACCTCGCTCGCAGTGGGTCTGTGGCTCGGGTCTTGATTTTCGAATATGAACTGTTCTATCTGGATCTCTATCTCGTCAGGGAGTTTGAACCCATCCCTTGAGAAGAACTTTATACCGTTGTCCTGATAGGGATTATGGGATGCAGATATGACAACCCCTGCATCCGCCCGCATACTCGATGTGATGAATGCTATACCCGGTGTGGGAAGGGGTCCCACAAGGAGTACATCCACACCCATGGAACATATACCAGCCATCATGGCACTCTCGAGCATGTAACCCGAAAGACGGGTATCCTTGCCTATGACTATACGGTGTCTTCTGGGTTCTTTCTTGAACACGTAGGCAATCGCCCTGCCCAGCTTGAGGGCAGTCTCAGCGGTCATGGGTTCTATGTTCGCTATACCCCTAACACCATCCGTACCAAAAAGCCTCTTCAAGATAAGACCTCCTTTTTGTTTGGTAATGGGTACCTTCTTCGGACTAAAATCTGTCTGTATCCTGAGGG
>WGFF01000242.1 GCA_015492355.1 Deltaproteobacteria bacterium | reverse complement strand
GTCATCAAGATCATGCGCAGAAGGTTCGACTGGAGAAGGACCATAATACCACGTCTCAAGGATATATATGATCTTCGTGACGATATATTCTACTTCATGGGCTGGAGAGAGCAGAGACCCGAGATGGACAAGTTCATGTACAAGCAGAAGATACACTACTTTGCAGCGGTCTTTGGAAACGGCGTGATGATAGTGTCTGGCTTGAGTTTCCTCTTCCCGGACATCATAGCCCAGTACAATCCTTATTCATATTATTTCCAGAGTCTTACAAGGCTCTTTCATCCCCACGAGGCCATACTTGCCCTCATAGTGATAGCCTTCTGGCACTGGTATAACGTTCATTTTGCACCTGGCAGATTCCCCATGCAGTGGACGTTCCTCACTGGCAAGATAACCAGGGAGCACCAGATAGAGGAGCACTTCCTTGAGTACCTGAGATGCCTCGTGGAGATACCCCAGGAGAGGGCGTATCTGAGAGAGATGCTCATACATAAAGGGCTTGCCCATGCAACAACCGAGAGAGTGGAGGAAGAAGCTGAAGACACGGGAGGGCTTGATCCTCAGCCTGATGCAGACATATGATGAAGCAACTTACTCCACTACAGAAGCTCATAGCCTATGGTTCTCTGGTGCTTGTAATTATAGCGTCGTTGTTTTTATTACTCTACCTGCTCCTTTATCTAAAGGAGCTCTATAGAGGATAAAAAAAGAGGAGAGTGGAGCTATGGAGTTGATAAAAGCTTACGTTGGTATCACCCTTGCAGGACTTTTCTTTGTCCTCATACTTGCGGCCTTATTGGTCATAGTAGATCACAAGGCAAGAATAAGGCCCGAAGAGGCAAGGGACTGGTGGAGCATACAGGGGCATCGAAAGGATCACCCAATATGGGCATGGTTCGTATCCATGATACTGTGGGTGATTGTAGGAAGTATTATATTCGGCATAATCTACAGAAAAGGGTTCGACCATCATGGGCCACAATATGCAAAGAAGTTAGCCCAGCTCGTTGTAAAGACTGAAGAGGAGAAGGAGAAGAGTCCACTGTTTAAAGAGGTCAAGAAGGAGACCATCTTCAGCAGAAAGGCCCACTTCCACAACCTTATAAAAGATCCTACTGAAGAGGGCAAACAACCTGTGTGTTACTACTGTCATGGCAACTATCCTCATAAGAGGCAGCCCATGATAAGGACGCTACTTAATATGCACACACAGTTCATAGGCTGTATGACCTGCCATGTGGAAGGTATACCAGAGGAAGAGTTCAGATTGGCCTGGTACAACTACTCGGGTATAAAACCCAAGGGAAGACCCTTTGGTCTTGCCTACGATCCAGCGACAGGAGCGCTGGAGAAGACCGACGATTATTATTCGAAGATTGTAGTCTTTGTAAAGGACAAAGACGGAAAGGAGAGACCACTTGAGATACCAGAGGATGATCCGAAGGCACGGGAGTTCATAAAGATACGGGGAGAGCTCACACCTGAAGAACAGGGTAAGATAAAGAACATGTTCCATAAGAACGTAAGACCAAAGGGCAGGTTCTGTACACGTTGTCACAGGACCAAGGATAGTTATATACCTTTCGAAGAACTGGGGTTCTCGAAAGAGCGTATACTGGACCTTACAGGGCTCAACATAGTTGGAATAGTACAGAAGTACAAAGAGTTCTATATACCGACCATATTCAGAGATACCAAGGAACCAGCCAACGTGGAGGAGATACTTGGTAAGGAGGAAAGGCCAGTGGAGATACCTGTTGAGATGTTGAGGGATCCGAGGTTCTGGTGGAAGGGCAAATACATGGCACCACCAGCGGAAAGGTAGACCTTTGATGGAACTGGTTGAAATTCCTGTGTGGTAACTTTCAACCCTGTGGGGTTTTGCTCTCTTTCGTTCGAATCCATAATCTGTCTTTCCTTGTGGAGCGAAGCGATAGTCCTTATTGCTTCGCTCCCTTTACAATGGGAAGGATTCACAGCTTTTTAAACAGGGTGTTGCCTTGGGCTGATCTTCCTATGCATTGTTTGTTCTTTAGCATATTAAAAAGACTAAACGTAACGAAAGGTTGTGAATTCTGAAAATTGAGTATATCCAGGAATAGATCGAGGTCATCTTTCGTCGTTCTTTCAGGGATTCTTTTCCTGATAATCCTTTCATCTTCACACCTGTATGCCGAGGGTTTGAAGCTTCGAGCCGTGGAGCACCTTTTTGATATCGAGGGCCCTCCTGGCAGTCCTTTCTCCCTTCCCACAGATGTTGTGGTGGGCAGAAACAAGAAGGTCTATGTGCTCGATGGTGTCCACCATAAGGTGAAGGTCTTTGACTACAACGGTCGATTCCTCTTTCAATTTGGCAAAAAGGGTAAAGAGGGAGCCAGTTTCACCACCCCTGTGGGGATAGGTATAGATGATGACGATAATATATATGTCTGCGACTCACCCAACGGAAGGATAGTCATATTTGATAGCAGTGGTAAGTTCATAAGAGACTTCACTATCTCTACTCCCAGGGGTGGAAAGAGGCCGAGGCCTACTGATGTGGCCGTGGACACAAAGAGGGGAGTGCTTTTCATAGCAGACAATATCAACCACAGGGTGGTGGTCTATACAAACAAAGGCCGTTATCTCGGTGAGTGGGGAGGAAGGGGAGAGGGAGATGGTGAGTTCCGCTATCCTGCCACAATCAGTATATATCGTGACAAGATATATGTGACCGACGTGTTGAATACAAGGGTCCAGTCTTTTGATCTTGCCACAGGAAACTTCTTTATCCAGATAGGAAGATGGGGGGTTCTACAGGGAGAGCTCTTCAGACCCAAGGGTGTGAGTGTAGATGC
>WGFF01000241.1 GCA_015492355.1 Deltaproteobacteria bacterium | reverse complement strand
TTGTTATTGTGGGGAAAACCCTTTTTTACAAAAAAGGGTTTTCCCCACAATAACAAGGGGTCAGGGTATCCTCTACCTCATACCACCTCATCAGGATGGGCTATTCTGCCTTTTACAGCCGATGCAGCTGCCACCGCAGGTCCTGCAAGGTAGACCTCACTTTTGGGGTCACCCATCCTTCCGACAAAGTTCCTGTTCGTTGTTGCAACAGCCCTCTCCCCACTGGCAAGTATGCCCATGTGTCCACCGAGACAGGGACCACACGTGGGTGGACTTATGACCGCACCAGCCCTGAGAAAGATATCAAAATATCCCCTTCTCATAGCCTCACGGTAGATATAGGGTGTTGCAGGTATTATTATACATCTCACATACCTTGCTACCTTCCTGCCCCTTAGTATACGTGCACTGACCGCAAGGTCTTCGAGTCTGCCGTTGGTACACGAACCTATGACCACCTGGTCGATAGGTATATTGCCCACATCACGCACATCCCTTGTATTCTCAGGTAGATGGGGCAACGCAACCTTAAGATCTATATCAGAGCAGTTATAATCCCTCACCTCACAGTACTCTGCATCATCATCACTCATGTAGAAGACCGCCTTTCGCTGTGCCCTTTTCTTGATGTATTCCTTTGTGATACCATCGGGTGCTATTATGCCGTTTTTGGCACCCGCCTCTATAGCCATGTTGCAGATGGCAAGCCTGCTGTCCATGGAGAGCCTCTCTATCGTACTCCCTGTAAACTCCATTGCCCTATAGAGCGCCCCATCCACACCTATATCGCCTATTATATGGAGTATGATGTCCTTTCCACTCACCCACTTCCTGAGCCTGCCGTGGAGTACAAACTTCATTGATTCCGGCACCCTGAACCACAGTCTACCCGTTATCATCGCATAGGCAAGGTCTGTAGACCCCACCCCTGTTGCAAATGCCCCGAGTGCCCCGTAGGTGCAGGTATGGGAATCCGCACCCACCACGAGGTCTCCTGGTACGACTATTCCCTTCTCAGGCAGAAGGGCATGTTCTATGCCTATCTCGCCTCCCTCGAAATAATGGGTTATCCTCTGCTCAAGGGCAAACTCCCTCAGGGTCTTACACTGGGTGGCGGATTTTATATCCTTGTTGGGTGTGAAGTGGTCTGGAACGAGTACAACACGGTTCCTGTTAAATACCTTCTTTGCACCAGCACGCCTGAACTCCCGTATGGCTATGGGTGCGGTAATATCATTACCCAGGGCTATATCCACCTTTGCCTCTATAAGCTCCCCTGGAGAGACCCACTTCCTCCCTGCATGTCTTGCAAGAATCTTCTCTGTTATGGTCATCGGTCTCATATAAGCCTTTCCCTCTTCTCCTTTTTTCTATATTCGAGTTTATTCAGTGCATTCACATACGCCTTTGCACTGGCAACTATGATATCCGTATCCGAGCCCTGACCCAGGGCTATGTGCCCGTCCTCCTCGAGCCTCACTGTGACCTCACCCTGCGCATCAGTACCGCCTGTTATGGCGTTGACAGAGTATTTAAGGAGCCTGCTCTTTGTACCGGTTATCTTTGCTATGGTCTTGTATACCGCATCCACAGGACCATCCCCAGTGCCCTTCTCCTTGACCACCCTTCCATCCACCTCGAGCTCCACCTCAGAGGTGGGCTGTATATCAGTACCACTCCTTACACTGAGCCTTACAAGCCTGTATCTTTCCGATTCCTCCACCCTCAGGATCTCATCCTGCACGATAGCCTCTATGTCCTCATCGAAGACCTCCTTTTTCCTGTCCGCAAGTATCTTGAACGTCCTGAATGCCCTGTTGAGTTCTTCCTCGCTGAGTTCATAGCCGAGTTCCTTAAGCCTTGTACGAAAGGCATGTCTGCCTGAGTGCTTGCCGAGTACAAGTATGGAGCGTGAGATACCGACACTTTCGGGCTTCATTATCTCATAGGTGGTCTTCTCCTTCAGTAGCCCGTCCTGGTGTATGCCTGATTCATGGGCAAAGGCATTATCACCTACTATAGCCTTGTTGGGCTGGACCATAATACCTGTTATACTGCTTACGAGCCTGCTTGTGGGATATATCTGCTCTGCATTGACCGATGTATCGAGTCCAAGGAGGTTCTTCCTCGTCTTGAGTATCATCACCATCTCCTCGAGCGATGCGTTACCTGCCCTCTCGCCTATACCGTTTATGGTGCATTCTACCTGTCTTGCACCGTTTATGACAGCAGAGAGCGAGTTTGCCACCGCAAGCCCCAGGTCGTTGTGGCAGTGGACCGATATTATCGCCCTGTCTATATTCGGTACATTCTCCCTTATACCCTTTATGAGTGCCCCGAACTCATGGGGCAGTGCATACCCCACTGTGTCGGGTATGTTCACTGTTGTTGCCCCTGCGGATATTACTGCCTCGAGCACCTCGTAGAGATAGGAAGGGTCACTCCTCGATGCATCCATGGGTGAGAACTCCACGTCATCCACATACCCCCTTGCCCTCTCTACCATATCCACAGCACGCCTGAGTGCCTCCTTGCGTGTCATGCGGAACTGGTACTTGAGGTGTATATCCGATGTGGATATGAAGGTATGTATACGTGGCTTCGGTGCACCCTTCAGAGCCTCCCATGCACTGTCTATGTCCTCTGGTTTTGCACGGGCAAGACTGCATACAACAGGACCCTCAACCTCGTGGCTTATCCTTCGTACAGCCTCAAAATCCCCTGGAGAACTGTATGCAAAGCCAGCCTCTATTATATCCACACCGAGTTTTGCGAGCTGTTTTGCAACCTGTACCTTCTCCTCCACGTTCATGGACGCACCAGGAGACTGCTCACCATCCCTCAATGTGGTATCGAATATCCTTACAAGGGTATCCATCGTGTATACTCCTTACTTTATGGCAGTAGCCCCGGGTCCACTCCCCTCCATCCCCCTTTTCCTTCAACAAAACATCCCTTCTCCCCTGCCCCAGAGGGATACTACCCGTGGTCGTGGATGGACCTCCATACCGTTAAAAAGCCCCCCTTACAGAAAAGGCTCCCCCCGAAAAGGTCTGTTATCCCGGCATCAGGACATACAACCTTCACTTTTCGAGCAAGAACTCCTTTTCCTTTTTATCTTGCCTGTGTGAAGTTCGAGAAAGGACCCTTTTTCTTCTCTCCATCACAGCAGTCACAGGTCCTGATGCAACGTATCCAAGGGTGAGTATAAAGAGCATCACCTGAGGTTCTGCCGCTATCACTATAAGCAGAAGTATTATACCCACAAGGAGTCTGAAGGGCATCCTTCTTGACAGGTTGAGTTCCTTAAAACTATAGTATTTTATATTACTCACCATGAGAAGGGCAAGCATGTATACAACTATCAGTATGGTCACGTGCTTGGCAGTGGTCTGAGCCTGTCCGAGGTAATGGAAAAGGAGCACTGTTGATGCAACGAGTGATGCTGCCGCAGGTATGGGCAGACCGTTGAAATGGGAGCTCTCCACGTTGGTTACCTGCACGTTGTATCTTGCAAGCCTCAGCGCACCGCATACCACATAGATGAACGCAGCAAGCCATCCGTACCTGCCGAACGGTCTTAATGCCCATGTAAATATGAGTATGGCAGGTGCGAGCCCGAAGGCTATGAGGTCAGAGAGGGAGTCATACTCCACACCGAATTTACTGCTCGAACCAGTAAGCCTCGCTATCCTCCCATCGAGTGCATCGAGCACAGCAGAGATGAGTATGGCTATGGATGCCTTGACAAAACTCCCGTCAAGGGAGGCAACGATGGAGTAGAAGCCACCGAAAAGACTTGCAGAGGTAAGGAGATTGGGAAGAAGATATACACCCCTTATCCTCTTTCTCCCCCTTGAGTCCCTCCGTGAGATCTCGTTGTCTATCATTGCCAGTATCCTATAATGGAACTGCCCGCCTTGACCTTCTCCCCCACACCAACGACCACCCTTGCATCAGGCGGAAGATACACATCGCACCTTGAGCCGAACATTATTATACCCACACGACCGCCCTTTTCAACGAAAGAGCCCTCCTTCACATAGCATACAATCCTTCTCGCCACAAGACCCGCTATCTGGTTTATAACGTATCTCCTCTTGTCCGCCTCACTCACAATGAGTGCATTCTGTTCGTTCTCTGTGGATGCCTTGTCCAGATTCGCTGAAAAGAACCTGCCAGGGTTGTATATCCGCCTTACCACCCTTCCAGAGGCAGGTGCCCTGTTTACATGCACATCAAAAAGGTTCATGAACACACTCACCCTGACCGCCTCGCCCTTAAGGAATCTATCGTCATACAGGCGCTCCACCTTTATTATCCTGCCGTCTGCTGGGCTCACAATGGCATCCGAATCCACTGGTATGTCCCTTTCAGGGTCCCTGAAAAAGGACATAAGAAATAGACCTGCCAGAACAGATGGCAGTTTGAGCCATCCTATATCCATATACCACACCGCAAGTGCAAACAGAATAGAAGCCCCTATGAACGGATAGCCTGTCTTCGCAATGGGAAACCTTCGTTGTTCCTTCATACGTTTAATCTACTTCCTGTCCACTATCCTTGCCTTCTTCAGCCATGGCATCATCTCTCTCAGCCTTCTGCCCACCTTCTCAATGGGATGCTCCTCACCACGCCTTGTAAGGGCATTGAACACAGGCTTGTTTGCACGATTCTCCAGTATCCACTCCCTTGCAAATGCCCCTGACTGTATCTCACCGAGTATCCTCTTCATTTCCTTCTTGCATTCGTCGTTTATTATCCTCGGTCCCCTTGTAAGGTCTCCGTACTGGGCGGTGTTGCTTATGGAATACCTCATGTTCGATATACCGCCCTCGTATATGAGGTCTACTATGAGCTTCATCTCGTGGAGACACTCGAAATATGCCATCTCCTCTGGATACCCTGCCTCCACAAGGGTCTCGAAACCTGCCTGTATGAGTGCTGTAACACCCCCGCACAGGACTGCCTGCTCCCCGAAAAGGTCGGTCTCTGTCTCGTCCTTGAAGGTGGTCTCTATAATCCCAGCCCTGCCCCCGCCTATGGCAGATGCATAGGCAAGGGCAACCTGGAGTGTATCACCAGAGGGGTCCTGGTGGACCGCAACGAGGGTGGGCACCCCGTTACCCCTCTTGTACTCATGCCTTACAAGATGCCCAGGACCCTTCGGTGCAACCATGAATACATTTATATCCCTGTTCGGCACTATCTGCCCGAAATGGATGTTGAAACCATGGGCAAAGGCAAGGTACGCACCCTTTTTGAGATTGGGAGCGATCTTCTCCCTGTATACATCTGCCTGCAATTCATCAGGTATGAGTACCATCACCACATCAGAAGACCTGACCGCCTCATCTACCTCCACCACCTTGATACCATCTGACTTCGCCTTCTTCCACGAACCACCATCCTTTCTGAGACCAACCACCACATCCACCCCACTGTCTGCAAGGTTCTGGGTGTGGGCGTGTCCCTGACTGCCATAGCCCAGTATCGCAACCTTCCTGGAGCGTATCCTTTCGATATCCGTATCCCTGTCGTAATAGACCTTCATCCACAAACCTCCGTGTTTTTTTCACAAGGGGAACCTCCCTGAAAGAGGGTCTGTCAGTGTAAACCCCTTTCGTAAGGATATCCATCCTGGTGTCCCATAAAGGGGCTCAAGCCTGTGGGGCTAAAACCCTCTCGAAAGAGACCTTATCCTTGTTACCGGGTCTGCCGGAATGCCCTGCCCTGCGGGCAGGGCTTTACTTCACCTTTGGACTCCGTGCCATGGCTATACGGCCCGTGCGTACTATCTCCTTTATACCAAAGGGACGCAGGAGCTCGGTTATGGCAGATATCTTCTCCTCATCACCTGTAATCTCTATGGTGTAGGTCCTGGGGCTTACGTCCACAACCTTTGCACGGAATATATCCACTATACTGAGTATCTCTGCCCTGTTTGTCGCTGTGGCAGTGACCTTTATGAGGGCGAGTTCCCTTTCTATGTACTCCTCGCCCGTAAAATCGTGCACCTTTATTACGTCTATCAGTTTGTTGAGTTGCTTGTTTATCTGTTCCAGTATCTTGTCATCCCCGCTCGTTACGATAGTCATCCTCGATATCCTGGGATCGATGGTCTCTGCCACACACAGGCTCTCTATATTGAACCCCCGTCCAGAGAAAAGCCCAGCTATCCTTGCGAGCACCCCGAATTCGTTGTTTACGAGTACAGATATGGTATGACGCAATTTAAGAAACCTCCTTTTACTTATACAAGGAGCATCTTGTTTATGGGCTGACCTGCTGGAACCATGGGATAGACGTCCTCCTCTGGATTGACGACAAAGTCCATGAGCACGGGTCTGTCCTTTATCTCGAGTGCCTTTTTGATTACAGGCTCCACCTCATCTGGTTTTGTCGCCCTCAGGCCCACACCGCCGTAGGATTCAGCCAGTTTCACGAAATCCGGTAGAACCCCGAGGCACGAATAGGAGTATCTCTTGTTGTAGAAGAGTTCCTGCCACTGTCTAACCATGCCAAGGAACCTGTTGTTTATGATGGCAACCTTCACAGGGAGTTTGTACTGCACCGCTGTTGCCATCTCCTGGATATTCATCTGTATGGAGCCGTCCCCTGCTATATCTATCACCGTCTTCTTCGGGAAGGCTATCTGTGCACCGATGGCAGCGGGAAAGCCGAAACCCATCGTGCCGAGTCCACCAGAGGTAAGAAATGTCCTGGGGCTGTCGAACTTGAAGTACTGGGCAGCCCACATCTGATTCTGTCCCACCTCTGTAGTTACGATGGCATCACCCTTGGTGAGCTCATAGAGCTTTTCTATAACAAACTGGGGCTTGATACCACCCTTCATATCCTGCGTGTAGGCAAGGCTGTGTGTGGATGCCCACTCCTTTATCTGCCTGTGCCATTCCTTGAGGGATTTTTTGTACTCCCTGAGCCCGCCTACAGAGGGAAGTATCTTGAGCATATCCCTCAGTACATTCCTTACATCACCCACTATGGGTATATCCACCTTTATGGTCTTGCTTATGGATGTGGGGTCTATATCTATATGTATTATATCCGCATAAGGGGCGAATTCATCCACCTTGCCAGTAACCCTGTCATCAAATCTCGCACCTATGGCTATGAGACAGTCTGTATTCGTAACAGCCATGTTGGCACAGTAGGTACCATGCATACCGAGCATACCCATGAACAGGGGGTGTGTACCGGGGAATGCACCGAGCCCCATCAGGGTTGTGGTGATGGGGAGGTTGAGTTTTGTGACGAATTTTTTGAGTTCCTCAGATGCATTGGAAAGCAGTACCCCACCACCTGCGTACACAACCGGTCTCTTGGCTTTGAGTATGAGGTTCAGTGCCTTCTTTATCTGCCCCTGATGCCCTCTGTAGGTGGGCTGATAGCTCTCCATCCGCACAGTCTCGGGATAGACGAACTCAACGGAATCTGTTAGCACATCCTTCGGCAGGTCCACAAGCACGGGACCGGGTCTTCCAGTGGTCGCCACATAGAATGCCTCCTTTATCTTCCTTGCAAGGTCTCTTACATCCTTTATGAGGTAGTTGTGCTTTGTACAGGGCCTTGTTATGCCAACGATGTCTGCCTCCTGGAAGGCATCGTTGCCTATAAGGGGTGTAGGCACCTGCCCTGTAAAGACGACCACAGGTACAGAGTCCATGTATGCAGTGGCTATACCTGTAACCGTATTGGTCGCACCGGGACCAGACGTTACCACCACCACACCGGGTCTACCCGTTGCCCTTGCATACCCGTCAGCCATGTGTACGGCACCCTGCTCGTGTCTTACGAGTATGTGCCTTATGGGTGCATTGTAGAGTTCATCGTATATGGGGAGCACAGCACCACCAGGGAAACCGAATATGGTGTCCACACCCTCCTTGAGCAGACACTCAACGAATATCTGTGCACCCGTCTTCTTCATATATCCATCCTTTTCCTTATATCATGAGGGAAACCTTTTTTTGTAAGAGGATGTTAACCCATAGGTTCCCCCCAATCCCTTCCAGAGAAACCCAATCCTGAGTTTTTAGGAAAAAATAATAGCCCCCTTTACAGGGAGATCCACCTCTTCAGTCCAGTACCGCACCTGTATTTGCAGACCTTACAAGCCTTGAGTACCGTCCGAGCCAGCCCTTTTTTATCTTTGGCTCAGGCATCCTCCAGTCCTTCTTCCGTCTTCTGAGTTCCTCTTCGGATAGCCTTACATCAATTTTTCTCGCTGGTATATCGAGTTCGATTATATCACCTTCTTTCAGGAGGGCGATCGGTCCTCCCTCCATTGCCTCTGGGGATATATGTCCCACGCATGGTCCCCTTGTACCGCCTGAGAACCTGCCATCCGTTATGAGGGCTACCTTATCACCGAGCCCCATCCCCACAATGGTTGCAGTCGGTGCGAGCATCTCCCTCATACCGGGACCACCCTTGGGACCCTCATACCTTATGACAACGCAATCGCCAGATCTTATCCTCCCGCTGGTAATAGCCTTCATGGCAGACTCCTCGGAGTTGAACACCCGTGCCCTTCCTGAAAAGCGCATCATATTGGGGCTCACGCCCGACCTCTTCACAACAGCACCATCAGGTGCAAGATTGCCCCTCAGAATAGCGATACCCCCTTCTGGACTGTATGCCCTGTGGAGGGGTCTTATGACCTCATCGTCGATATAGTCCACATCCCTTATGATAGACCTTATCCTCCTGCCCGACACTGTCATATTGTCCTTTATCATACCCTTGAGCCTTGCCATCACCGCACTTATACCGCCTGCCCAGTGAAGGTCCTCCATGTAATGGTCTCCCACAGGCTCTATGGATGCTATGTGTGGTGTCTCCCTGCTTATGGAATCGAATCTTTCAAGCGGAAGGTCAACACCCGCATCCCTTGCTATGGCGAGTAGATGGAGCACCGTATTGGTGGAGCCACCGAGCGCCATATCGACCCTTATGGCATTCTCAAAGGCTGACCTGTTCATTATCCTCCTCGGTGTTATACCCCTCCTTACAAGTTCGACTATACGCACCCCGCTCTGGAATGCTATCCTTCTCTTCTCACTCGAAACCGCAAGGGCGGTACCGCACCCCGGCAGACTCATACCCATCGCCTCTGTAAGCGAGTTCATTGTATTGGCTGTATACAAGCCCTGGCAACTGCCCACCCCTGGACAGGCACCTAGCTCGCAGGCATCGAGTTCCTTTCGTGATATCTCGCCCTTCTTGAACCTGCCCATTGCCTCAAATGTATTCCTTATGAAAGAGAGCCTTCTGCCCCTGTATCTGCCTGTGACCATCGGTCCAGCAGTGACCACGATGGATGGTATGTCGAGCCTGGCACATGCCATGAGCATACCAGGGGTAATCTTATCACAGTTTGTAAGAAGTACAAGCCCATCAAAGGCATGTGCCTCTGCAACGCTCTCCACTATATCTGCAATGAGTTCCCTCGATGGCAGGGAATAATGCATACCCCTGTGCCCCATGGCAACACCGTCGCATATACCCGGCAATCCGAATATGAATGGATAACCTCCCGCACTGTGGACACCCTTCTCAATGAATCTTTCAAGGTCCCTCATGCCGA
>WGFF01000240.1 GCA_015492355.1 Deltaproteobacteria bacterium | reverse complement strand
CCGTTTAGCCTCCTCCTTGAGTATCCTTACTATCTCCTTTTGTGTATGGATATCCATAAATCTGAGTTTTGTGGGGAAAACCCTCCGGGCTATCGCCCTTTTTTGTAAAAAAGGGTTTTCCCCAACCCCCTTTCCCAAAAAACTTTAGATTAAAGGTTTTGGGGAAGGGAGTTTGAGGGAAACACCTTTTACAAAAGGGTTTTCCCTCAGAATAATAAAGTACCCATTACCAAATAAAAAGGGACACCCCCTTTACATAGGGGATGTCCCTTTTTTATGAAGTGCTCTTACATTACATCATATCCATTCCTGCACCCATTCCTGGATGGGGACCTGCCTTCTCCTCCTTTGGCTTTTCTGCAACCATAGCCTCTGTTGTGAGGAGGAGTGCCGCTATGGAGGCTGCGTTCTGGATGGCTACCCTTGATACCTTTGTGGGATCGATGACACCTGCCTTTACCAGGTCCTCGAAGGTCTCTGTGGCAGCGTTGAAGCCGAATGCCCCTTTTTCCTTCTTGACCCTGTCTACTATTACAGAGCCTTCGAGACCTGCGTTGTTTGCTATCTGGCGTATGGGTTCTTCGAGTGCCCTCTTTACAAGACTTACACCGAACTGCTGGTCACCCTCGAGATTGATTCCTTCGAGCACGGGCAGTGTCCTTATATACGCCACTCCACCACCAGGTACTATGCCCTCTTCAACAGCTGCCCTCGTTGCATGGAGTGCATCCTCCACCCTTGCCTTCTTCTCCTTCATCTCTGTCTCTGTGGCGGCACCAACGTTGATTACAGCGACTCCACCCACAAGCTTTGCAAGCCTCTCCTGGAGTTTCTCCCTGTCGTAGTCAGATGTGGTCTCCTCTATCTGCGCCCTGATCTGTTTTACCCTCGCATCTATGTCCTCTTTCTTGCCCGCACCATCTATGATGGTGGTGTTCTCCTTGTCCACCACCACCCTCTTTGCCCTGCCGAGGTCCTTGAGGTCCACGTTCTCAAGCCTTATGCCGAGTTCCTCTGCTATGAGCCTGCCACCAGTAAGTATGGCTATATCCTCGAGCATTGCCTTGCGTCTGTCACCAAAACCAGGCGCCTTGACCGCACATGCCTGGAGTGTGCCCCTGAGCTTGTTCACAACGAGGGTTGCAAGGGCTTCGCCCTCTACCTCCTCCGATACTATGAGAAGTGGTTTACCCATCTTGGCTATCTTCTCAAGGAGGGGAAGGAGGTCCCTCATGTTGGATATCTTCTTTTCGTGTATGAGTATGAACACATCCTCCAGCACACACTCCATCCTCTCCGCATCCGTTACGAAGTAGGGAGAGAGATAGCCCCTGTCGAACTGCATACCTTCCACCACATCGAGGGTGGTCTCCATGCCCTTGGCTTCTTCAACGGTTATAACACCCTCTTTTCCTACCTTTTCCATGGCATCGGAGATTATCTCGCCTATGGTGGAATCACCATTGGCAGATATGGTGCCCACCTGTGCTATCTCCTTTTTCTCCTTTACAGGCTGGGAGAGTTTTTTGAGCTCCTCCACCACAACCTCCACAGCCTTTTCTATACCCCTTTTGAGGTCCATGGGGTTGTGCCCTGCTGCAACGAGCTTGCTACCCTCCCTGAATATAGCCTGGGCAAGCACTGTTGCTGTGGTGGTGCCATCACCTGCAACGTCGGATGTCTTGCTCGCCACCTCCTTTACCATCTGGGCACCCATGTTCTCAAACTTGTTCTCAAGCTCGATCTCCTTTGCCACGGTCACACCATCCTTGGTGATGGTGGGCGAGCCGAAACTCTTTTCGATTACTACGTTCCTGCCCCGTGGTCCAAGGGTTACACGTACAGCATCTGCAAGGACGTTTACACCCTTGAGTATGGCGTTACGTGCATTATGGCTGAAAGATATCTCTTTTACCGCCATTTCAGCATTACCTCCTTTGAATTTTATTGACTTCGGGAAAAAGTGATGATCAAGGTCTGAAGGTTGATATACCGGGAACCTTCCTTAAAAAACGATGGAGAGGGGAGGCTACTTCTCCACTATGCCCAGGATATCCTCCTCCCTCATGATGAGGTACTCCTCACCCTCTATCTTTATCTCTGTGCCCGCATACTTGCTGAAGAGTACGTGATCGCCTTCCTTCACATCGAGGGGGGTTATCTTTCCGTTCTCGTCCTTTCTGCCAGGACCTACTGCCATTATCTTACCCTCCATGGGTGTCTCCTTGGCTGTATCCGGGATGATTATCCCTCCCTTGGTCTTCTCCTCTTCCTCGAGTCTCTTTACAATGACACGATCGTGTAAGGGTTTGATTTTCATACAACCTACCTCCGTTT
>WGFF01000239.1 GCA_015492355.1 Deltaproteobacteria bacterium | reverse complement strand
GTCCTGAACCCATCGGTAGACAAAGCCCCACAGGGATTCTTAAAAGGTGCTACTCCCTTACATACATCTGTTGAGGTATCTTTCTTCTCAAGGGGATTCTCTGGGCTTCGAACCGAAAAGGTAATTGTCTAAAAATAAATAAAAACCCTTTCATCAGAAAGGGCTATCCTTGTCCTGATAAGAAAGTATATTAATTTATGTCATCTCTGGCAAGTATAAAATAATAGGATGTATCCCCGAAGGATGATTTTCATCAGATAGAGAAAAGGGGATAGAGAATCCTCCCCCCATCCCAGGCCGTATCATGTGCCATAGGTATTATTTTCTGGAACCGAATATGTGCCCTCAATCAGAGATACCCTTCTTGCTTCTGAGGAGCATGCGCTGTTTTGCAAATATATAGCGTATTATCCTGTCTCTTATCTTCTCATCGAGGTCCATATATTTTATAGCCACCTCGTAGTCACCCTCTTTCCTTTCTGATGCCCACACCACCTCACCTATCACCCTCAATGCATGGGTATAGGTTGGAAGAAAGAGTTTCAGTACGAGTTTATCACCTGGCTTGAATCTATCCCCGCATCTAAACCGCAATCCCCCTCCGCTTATGTTCACCTCCTTTGCCTCTGGAAGATTGAACCCGGTCTTTGAAGCCATATAGTTTATAAGCATATTCAGCTTTTGATTTATATCGAATATAAGCTCATACAGGCGTGGGTCATCACCTGGGCGTGGCTCTATCTCGTTGAACATTATCTCCCAATCAGCCCCTTCATCCATCCCTGTATTCTCATCGAGCAGTTCATAGTATATGGCTATACGATCATCAGTCCTTACATGCTCACGCCTGTTTACAGCGCTCGATTCCTCCATGTTATCGACTGTATCTTTCTCTTCACCTTTCATTGTCATTCCTGATCATATCATGGATTATTTGTTCACAGCAGAGGAATGCCTCTACCACATCCGGGTCGAATTGTGTGCCACTGCACCTTGTTATCTCATCCTTGGCTACATCGAATCCGAGTGCCTTTCTGTATGGTCTGGTGGTGGTCATAGCATCAAAAGTATCCGCAACACTGAATATCCTTGCAACAAGTGGAACCTCCTTACCACATAGCCCATTCGGATATCCATTACCATCCCATCTCTCATGATGATATAAAACAACAGCCTTTTCAGACTCAAGAAGATTCAGGGGCTTGAGTATCTCCTCCCCTCTTATTACGTGGGACTTCATTATCTCCCTCTCATCCGGTGTAAAGGCACCTTTCTTGAGAAGTATCTCGTCCCTTATCCCTATCTTGCCTATATCATGGAGTGGTCCAGCGAAGCTTATGCTGTCCAGTATCTCATCGCTACAGCCGAGCTCTTTTGCAATAACAAGGGCATAGCGTGTGACCCTATGGGAATGATCCTTGGTATACGTATCCCTTGCGTCAAGGGCATTTATAAGGGAATCGAGTGTGCTGAGGATACTCGAAAAGATATTCTCTGTAAGGGCGAAGTTTTCGAGCTTGAGCGAAGCCTTGGTTGTAAGGTTCTGAAGGAGTGAAATCTCATCACTCTTGAACTCCCTGTGGTCATCCCCAACAAGCCCCATAATACCAACAACCTCACGATTTATAAGAAGGGGTATGATAAATAGGGGATAGTTCCTGTTAGGATCGAAACTCCCGATAAGTGGTATAAGATCCTTATCATTTACCACAGAGTATGAATAGGTCTTTTTCTTTATTACACTCCTGAAGGGCTCCTTATCCACAGGGAACTTCATACCCACTATACCTTTATCACTGTAGCCTGATACGGTGCGAACCACGATATCCTTATCATTGTGCTCCAGGACCATTATGAACGACCTGTCAGCCCCTGTAATAATCTGTGCAAGGTCCATGGTCTTTTTGAATATATCGTCCTTACCGTATACCTCATCGAGTGTTTCATTTATTGTGTGGAGGATAGATAATTCCTTTATCTTGTCTTCGAGCCTTTTGCGCGTTATCTCGGGGAGGCTCCTTACAGCACGACTCTTTACCGCAGGTCTGTATGTATTTACTATGTTAGCCTCATCTATAGCCTTTTTTATAGTGACCTCGAGCTTTTCCGCCTTAAATGGCTTTGCTATGAAATCGAAGGCACCCCTCCGCATCGCCTCAACAGCGAGGTCTATGGAAGGATACCCTGTCATCATAACAACAGGTATCCCTGGGGTAACCTCCCTGACCTTCTCGAGGAGCTCCATGCCGTTAATACCGGGCATCTTGATATCCGCAAGCACAAGGGCGTAATTCTTCTCTCTGAGCCGTCTTATGGCATGTTCGCCTGTTTTGTACGCATCTACCTTCCAGCCCTTTGTTGTGAGTATCTCGCTGATGGTATCCCTTACACTGTCGTCATCATCAACGATCATTATCCTTGAATGAGCAGGAGATAAGATATTCATGGTAGCCCCCTCTCAAACCATAGATAGAAATAAGCCCCAACGATTCCCTTTCAGACCTCTGCGAATGACTTCTTCTTGTTGACAAAACGTTCAGCCTCTGTGAGATAACCGTGTTGTTTTGACAGTTTTATCTTTTCCTCCTTCCTCTCCTTATCTGTCTCTGGTTCCTTACTGTCCCCCTCCTTTTTAGGTTCTTCACTGTATACATTGCTCAGTGCGTTCTTGAGCATCGCTATCTCACTGTATGCATTTCTCAGCTCGTTAAGAAGGGCAGAGTTCTGAGCCATCAATCTCAGGCGCTCACAGGCATTCTTTATCACTATCATCAGTTCTTCAAGCCTGAAGGGCTTTGCTATATAATCATAGGCACCGAGCTCTATCGCCTTTACCGCTGTCTCAAGGGTGGCATATCCTGTAATTATTATCACGAGTATCTCCCTGTCAAGCTCCTTTATATTACGCAGTAACTCCAGCCCATCCATACCAGGCATCATAAGGTCTGTTATGACGATATGGTATTTTTCCATCCTCAACTTCTTCAGAGCCTCTGCACCATCCCTGGCAACACCTACATCGTAGCCACGGTTCTTGACAACCTCGGTGAGTAGTTCCCTGAGATCAGGGTCGTCATCTGTTATCAGGATTTTGTATCTCTCTTCCACTTTGCACCTTCATGTTTTTTTTAGTTCTGGCATCCCTCCATCCTGGCAAGATGCCGATGATATTCTCATACATTTCTTATATCGACATCTCAATATGGAAACTTTAGGATTTTCTTTTTAGAAAGGTCTGTCAGAAGAGGAAATTGCCCAAGAATCGAGAGCTCTCTTTGCTCGCAGGATGGGACATTATGGTGGGCTTTATAAAAGATAGAGAAAAGAGATAGTGGTAGACCCGCAAGGTGCCTATCTCCTGCTATATGCCTTCATGAGTTTTGAACCACTGGATATATTTCTCAGTTTTTTACCTATCTCAGAGAGTGCCAGCCTTGCATTGGCACATATCTCCCTATCGTTTTTTATAATCTCCCTGAT
>WGFF01000238.1 GCA_015492355.1 Deltaproteobacteria bacterium | reverse complement strand
GAATTCAGAGGGATTCGGGGTTGTGCCGAGGGGGGCTGGTTCAGGGTTCACAGGGGGTAGCCTGCCTGTAAGGGGTGGGGTCGTTGTCTCCACAGAACAGATGAACAGGATAATAGAGATAGATACAGAGAACCTCGTTGCGGTCGTTGAGCCAGGTGTGGTCACAGGGGAACTTCAAAAGAGGGTAGAGGATGAGGGGCTTTTTTATCCACCCGATCCCACGAGCCTTAATTTTTCGACCATAGGCGGGAATATTGCAGAGTGTGCGGGTGGACCGAGGGCACTCAAATACGGGGTTACAAGGGACTATGTTCTGGGGCTCGAGGTGGTACTGCCAACAGGTGAGGTCACAGAGGTGGGTGTGAGGACGATGAAGGGGGTTGTGGGATACGACCTTACAAGGCTCTTTGTGGGCTCAGAGGGAACCCTTGCCTTTGTAACCAGGGCTTATCTGAAACTCCTTCCACTCCCTGAGACAACAAAGACCATGCTTGCGGTCTTCCAGGATATGAACCTTGCAGCAAGGACGGTGGCAGAGATAATAAGGGCGAGGATCATACCATCTACGCTGGAGTTCATAGACAGTGTATGTATGAGATGTGTGAAAGACCATACGGGTGATGGATTGCCTGATGCAGATGCGGTGCTTCTCATAGAGGTGGATGGAGATAGGGATAGGGTGGAAAGGGAGATGGATACCATAAAGAGGATATGTAGTGGGAATGGTGCGGTGGAGGTGAAGGTTGCTGGTGACAGGAGAGAGGTGAAACTCATCTGGAGGGCAAGGAGGGCTATATCACCAGCACTCCTCAAGGTAAAGCCACACAAGATAAACGAGGATGTGGTGGTGCCGAGGTCGAGGATTCCAGACCTCATAAGGGGTGTCCATGAGATAGCCAGAAAGAGGGATATAACCATAGCATGTTTCGGTCACGCAGGGGACGGCAATATACATGTAAACATCATGGTGGACAGGAATGACCCCCGTGAGGACAGGATGGGGAGATCAGCCATAAAAGACGTATTCGAACTTGCGGTGGCCCTTGGTGGTACCATATCAGGTGAGCATGGTGTGGGCATAACCAAGGCAGGATATCTGGATATGGAGCTCAGCAGTGTATCCATGGATGCGATGAGGCGTATAAAGAGGGCACTCGATCCAAAGGGTGTGCTCAACCCTGGAAAGATTTTTACGGAGGAAAGGGAAGGTAATGGACAGGGTGCATAACCTTGCAGAGGAACTCGAAAGGTGTGTGAGATGTGGCACGTGCAGGACGGTCTGTCCCGTGTTTGCATCCATACAGAGGGAACCAGCCAGTGCGAGGGGCAGGATCAGCCTCATAAAGGGGTATGTGGATGGTGAGATAGCCATCTCACAGAGGTATCTGAAGAGTATTAAGGAGTGTACCCTCTGTGGTGCCTGTGCGGAGAACTGCCCCAATGGGGTGGATATACCAGAGGCTGTGCTCTCTGCAAGGATAGAATCCGTGGAGAAGAGGGGTCTACCATCCCTTGGTTCCTTCATACTCAAGAGTCTACTCGATTCGAGCCGTCTCCTTCCCTTTACACTCAGGGTCGCCTCAAGGCTCCAGCCCCTTGTGTTCAGGGATTCACCACTCGAAAACGGGCTTGTAAGCAGGTTCAACCTGCCTTTCATAGACCAGAAAAGGCTCCTTCCCACCATTGCGAGGACCTTCTTTCTCGAACGTCCTGAGGTGAAGGCGCTTTCCAGTGTGGAGGGAGATAGGGATACTTCAAAGCCCAGGGTGGGCTTCTTTGTTGGATGCGGTATCAACTACCTCCTTCCAAGGATAGGTGATGCGGTGGTAAGGGTGTTGAAGAATACCGATTCCTCCCTTCTCATACCACAGGAACAGTCCTGCTGTGGGGTACCTGCCCTCTCCGCAGGGGACCTCCAGACCGCAAAAAGTCTTGCCATGCGCAACATAGAGACCTTTGAGCGTTATGAAATCGACTACATCACCACAGGTTGTGCCACATGCAGTTACACGCTCAGGGTACTCTTTCCCAAACTCTTCAAGGACGACCCGGAGATGAAAAAGAGGGCTCATCTTCTCGCATCGAGGGTGGTGGATATAACAGAACTCCTCATAAGGATACTCGATTACAGGGAGACCAGGAACATACCACCGGATGAGAGATTGACCGTTACATACCATGACCCATGTCATCTCAGCAGATACCAGCATCTCAAGGACGAGCCAAGGGAGATTATACTGAGGAGTGGACACCTGTTCAAAGAGATGCCCAATCCGTGTGCCTGTTGCGGGCTCGGCGGGGGGGTTAATCTTACAAACTATGAACTCTCCATGGATATAGCGAGAAGAAAGGTCGAAAGCATACGCAGGACATCCGCAAGTGTGGTTGCAACCGCATGTCCGGGGTGCATGGTCCAGCTCAACGATGGGCTCCACCGCTACGGGGTGGATGCAAAGGTGGTGCATGTGGTGGAGCTTCTGTGACAACAGATGGTAAGACCCCATGTCCCCTCCAAAAAACAGGTGGTATGTATTTCTAAATGATATACTTTATCTTCTGTATCCATAACCACCAGCCGGCAGGTAATTTTGAGCACGTCATAGAAAGGGCATACCAGAGGTCTTACCTTCCCTGTCTGAGGATAATCTCAAAATACCCCTGGTTCAAGGTATCTATCCATACATCAGGATTCCTCCTCGACTGGCTCTGCATGAATCATCCAGAATACATAGAACTCCTTTCGTCCATGAAGGAGAGGGGGCAGGTGGAGATAATGGGAGGCGGGTACTACGAACCCATCCTTTCTGTGATACCACCTGGGGATGGATATGATCAGATAAAGACCTTCTCTGCGAGGCTCAAAAAGGTCTTTGGTGTGGATGTAAAGGGGGCATGGCTTGCAGAGAGGGTGTGGGAGCCACATCTTCCCTATCTCCTTTCCAAGGCAGGTATAAGGTATGTAGTCGTGGATGACTATCACTTTATTAAGGCTGGCTTGAAGAGGGAGGAACTCGGCGGATACTACGTAACAGAGGACATGGCAGGGGCTATAAGGGTGTTCCCGGGGAGTGAGAGGCTGAGGTACCTGATCCCCTTTGAACCGCGGGAGAGGTTTATAGAACACCTGAGATGGCTTGAGCAGAACCTTGAAAAAGGCAATGCGGTTGTGTATGCCGATGATGGAGAGAAGTTCGGCATCTGGCCAGGTACCTACAGGTGGGTCTACCAGGAGGGATGGCTTGAGGGGTTCATAAAGGGGATAGAAAAGGAACGCCACTGGTTAAGACCCGTTACCTTCTGTGAGTACATGGAAAGAGAGCCACCCATCGGGAGGATATATCTTCCCACCACATCGTACATGGAGATGGGTGAATGGTCGCTTCCATCGTCTGCATCCTTTGAGTATGCTGGGGTTGTAGAGGGACTCGAAAGGGAGGGGAGGGACGAGATAAGGAGGTTCGTGCAGGGAGGAATATGGAGGAATTTTTTTGCCAAGTATCCAGAGGCAAACTGGATGCACAAACGGATGCTCATGGTGAGTAGATACGTAAGTGAGGCGATGGACGATCTCAAGGAATACAGGCTCTATGCCTCTGCATCGAGATACCTGTACATGGCACAGTGTAACGATGCATACTGGCATGGGGTCTTTGGTGGACTCTATCTGCCCCATCTCAGAGCGGAGATATACAGGAATCTCTTAAGGGCAGAGAATATAGTGGAGAGTATGAGGAGTGACAGGAAGAGACCACTCTTTAAGAGGGTCGATATGGACGGAGACCTGTCTGATGAGGTGCTGATAGGTACGGAGAGGATGAATCTATTTTTCAAGCCTTCAGAAGGGGGTAGCCTCGTTGAGATGGACCTAAAACCCCTTGAGATAAATCTCCTGAACACACTTGCAAGATGGCAGGAGGGATACCATCTTAAGCTTAAAGAGACAGAATCTCAGCCAGCCACAGAAAAGGCAGTGAGTATACACAATATCGTCCGTACTGCAAAAGTCGGGGAACTATGTTTCGATACCCACAGGAGGGTATCCCTCATGGAACATTTCATACGGAATGACGAGTCCTTCGATGCCTTCTACACCTCCAGGTACACTGAACTCGGTGATTTCTTCAACGGTACCTACCATACCGAGCTGACAGACTCATCCCTCATCCTTTCAAGAAAGGGCACTGTGGATGGCTTGCAAGTAAGGCTTACAAAGGATATCCACCCGACCGGTGCCTCTACCTTCGTTGTATCCTACAGGATCGAGAACCTATCTGAAAGGGACATGGACTGCAGGATGGGTGTGGAATTCAATATCATCCTCCCCGGATGCAATGGAAGGGACTGTGTGTTGAGGGCTATTCCCGGGGGAGGGGACCTGCCTGTGGATAGCCATGGGGAGGTGGAGGATGTAAAAGGGATCGTGCTCGTTGACAGGACGGTGCCTGTCTCTTTTACTGTGGAATCATCTGCACCGTTTCTTCTGTGGAGGTTTCCTGTGGAGACCGTATCCTTTTCTGAATCAGACCTTGAAAGGATATACCAGGGGAGTTGCTTTCTTTTCCTCTTTACTGTATCCCTTGAAAGGGGTGGTGTGATGGAGAGGTCGCTTACTGTGGCTATAGATAGAGAGGGAGGATAGGGATAGGTGAAAAAGGAACTTCTCGAAAAGATAAAGAGGGTAAGGCTCCTTATCCTCGATGTGGACGGGGTCTTGACAGATGGCAGTATCGTCTATACCAACAGCGGGGAGGAACTGAAACGCTTCGATGTGAAGGATGGACATGGGGTAAAACTCCTCCTGCGTAACGGTATAGACGTTGCCATCATCACCTCCAGAAGTTCACAGGCTGTAAGCAGGAGGGCAGAAGACTTAGGTATAGGCACTGTCTATCAGGGTATAAAGAACAAGATAACCGCCCTTGAGGAGATACTCAGGGATAAGGGATTGAAGAGTGAAGAGGTGGCATACATAGGAGATGACCTTGTGGACCTGCCTGTTATACTCAGGGTGGGTTTTTCATGTGCTGTGGGGGATGCGGTGGATGAGGTGAGGAAAAGGGTCGATTACGTTACAGAAAAACGGGGTGGTTTTGGTGCGGTCAGGGAGGTTGTAGAGGTTATATTGAAGGCTCAGAACAGATGGAATGACACTGTGAAGACCTACCTTGAATAGGACAAAAACCTTTACACCATATATGGCTGATGGTATAATTTTCTGTAATAAATCGCCGTACAAAGGTGAAGCCGTAGGGATATCCTTTGTGGATAAAGAGGGGTTGTAACACAGCACGGCTTTCCCCGTGGATTCCCTTCCTCAGATGATATCGATCTTAAATTAGTGTCTTTGAAGGGAGCCTGATAGAGGTGAGGGATGTTCATCCTACAGAAGCCCTTTCCCGGGAAAGGGGTAATCTATTCAGGATGAAAAGGATAAGGGTCTTTCTTTTTTTGTTTATAGTGTCCTCTGTGGGTGTGCTCGGTGGGTTTATCCTTTCCATGGACTATGGCGTCAGGTACACCAGTGTGGAACCTGTGGGTGATGGTGGGGTGAGGATAGAAGAGGTCAGGTATTCTGGCATAAAGGATGGTTTCAAGGAGTGGGAGTTGCAGGCAGGGTCTGCAACCTATTTCGAAAGGGATGGGGTTACACTCTTTGACGATGTGAGGATAGTTTTTTATGCCAGAAACGGTGTTTCTTACACCCTCAGGGCGAAGAAGGGAAGATACACAGAGAGAGCGGGCAGGATAGAGGTATCTGGTGATGTGGTTATTGTATCCGACGATGGTTATACCCTGAATACATCCGCACTAACATACCTTACAGAGAAGAAGGTGGTAACATCGGATAAAGAGGTAAGGATTACATCACAGGGCATGGAGATCGAGGGTACTGGACTGCTCATAGAGGTGGAAAAGGAGAGGTTCAGGATACTCAAGGATGTCAAGACGGTACTGGAGAATGCAGTTGTATAGAAATTACATCATCTGGCTTTTTTTTTATCTTTCATATCGCTGATCCTATTCTACCCTGATGGCAGAGGACTCGCAGAGGAAGAAAAGAAGCCTTCCAAGCCCATTACCATCACCTCTGATACGATGGAACTGAAAAGGGACAACAGGACTGTCATATTCAGGGGTGAGGTGGTTGCAAAAGAGGAGTTTACCCTTTACTGTGATGAGTTGTACGTTTACTACGATGAGAATCAGGAGATCCACGAGATAGTTGCAAGGGGGAATGTAAAGATAATCAAGGATATGAGAACCGCTGTAGCCCGCAAGGCTGTATACGACAGGGTCAACAAGATAGTGGTCCTCACCGGCAATGCCCGTGTGACAAGGTGTAACGATACAATAACAGGGGATAGAATAACCTTTTATATGGACAGGGACGATGCCTTTGTGGAGGGCAAAGACGGGGGCAGGGTGAAGGCTATCATCATGCCGGAGAATGAGTGTGAGGAAAAGGATTCGACAGGGAGTGGAAGGTGAAAAGACTCATTGTCGATGGACTCACAAAGGTATTCAGGGGGAGGAAGGTGGTTGATGGTGTTACAATGGAGATATCACCGGGGGAGATAGTGGGTCTTCTCGGACCGAACGGGGCTGGCAAGACCACAACCTTTTATATGATAGTCGGTCTTATAGGTCCTGATGCTGGCAAGGTCTTTCTTGGTGGAAGGGATATAACAGACATACCCATGTATGAAAGGGCAAGGCTCGGTATAAGTTACCTACCGCAGGAGCCCTCCATATTCAGGAAGCTTACTGTAGAGGAGAATCTGAGGGCTGTGATCGAATACCTCCCCATACCCAGAGAAGAGATGGAAGAAAGGATAGAAGGACATCTAAGAGAACTCGGCATAACCCATCTTCGCAAGACCAAGGCGTATGCACTCTCGGGTGGCGAGAGAAGAAGGGTGGAGATAGCAAGGGCGATGGTAAATTCGCCCCTTTTTTTCCTCCTTGATGAACCCTTTTCAGGTATAGACCCTATAGCGGTTGGAGAGATACAGGACCTTGTGGTGGAACTGAAGGACAAGGGTATAGGGATACTCATAACGGATCATAATGTGAGTGCCACACTCGGTATATGCGACAGGGCGTATATCATAGGTGATGGAAGGCTCGTTGAGGCAGGCACACCAGAGGAGATACTTGAGAGCAGATCGGTAAGGAAGGTATACCTTGGTGACAGGTTCAGGCTCTAAGGATTTATCAGGCTCCTCTCAGAGGGGCTTCTTTTTTTTATGGTTTGAGCGTCATTTAACAGGAGGGGGTAATACGGGCTGACTGTGTGGCTTGGATGAATCGAACCCGCACAGGGGTTTTACGAGGTCTGCCAGAATGCCCCACACCCTGTGGGTGGGGATGAATGGTAGGTCTTGCAAAAGTACGGGGTGGCTCTACCCATTTGAAAGCCAGGTTCAGGTTAATCTCCAACAGGACAGGGTCTTTTGGGGGTATCAGGGGGTGGAACCCCCTGAAGCAAGCAACGCAGTTGCTTTATATGATAGATATATACCTTAGTAATCCCTGGGGGTATCAGGGGGTGAAACCCCCTGAAGATATGAAGGCCAACCTTGTAGGTGGGGAGATTTACGATTTTACTAACTCAGGGATGAATGTGGGCTTATAAAACAAAAAACACAAGGGTCATACCCCTTGAAACCACATGAAAAGACCATGTTTTATCGTTTACATATCAGGGTCTTCTACTGGTTCAGGTGCAAGAGGTCTTAAAGATGTAATCCCTCTTGCAGGCTGAGGCTTCACTAAAAGAGTTGAAACAAATACCCATAGTGTAGTAAATTTAATTAGAGATCTTGAAAAAGGGTTTTGAGGGATGTCCTACGAACTCAAACAGGAACTGAAACTCACACAGCGTTTCGTGATGACCCCTCAGTTGCAACTTGCCATCAAGCTCCTGCAACTGTCCCGACTCGAACTCGAAGAACTTGTAAGAACCGAGCTCCAGACCAATCCCGTACTCGAAGAAGGCACTGATACAGAGAATTACGATGAATCACTCAATCTAAAAACAGGCGAAGAGAAGCCAGCAGAGATGGACTGGCAGGCGTACCTTGAGGAGTATACAGACTACAGGGAGGTTGCATCCAACTTCAGTGAAGAGTACGAAGAGGATTCACTCATAGATAATTTTTCCGTCTCCACCAACACCCTCAGGGAACATCTCCTATGGCAGTTAAAGATGCTGGGACTTTCCGAAGGGGAGTTCAGGATAGGAGAGTTCATAATAGGCAATATTGATGACGATGGTTATCTCAGGGTGATAGAGCGAAAGGAAGGTGATGATACATCTGCACACGCAGAGAGGACGATACTCGAGATAGCGACCCATACGGATGCATCTGCAGAAGAGGTGCGCAGGGTGCTGGAGATAATCCAGCAGTTCGACCCACCGGGTGTGGGTGCGAGGAATGTAAAGGAGTGTCTTCTTATACAGGCAAGGGCATTGCCTGTGAGGGATACACTCGTTGAGGAGATAATAGAGAATCACCTTGATAAACTCGCAAAGAAGAACCTCAAGGCAATAGCAAAGCATACAGGTGTCTCCATCGGAAAGGTGGTGGATGCCATAAGGATAATCAACAGGTGCCTGAACCCCATCCCTGGTTCTGGTTTTGGAAGAGGGGATACACAGGCAATAGTGCCGGATATATACATCTACAAGGTCGGTGCGGAATATGTGATAGTGCTTAACGAGGATGGACTGCCCAAGCTGAGGATAAGCCCATACTACATGAGGCTACTGCGTGAGAACGGCAAGATACCCGAGAAGGCAAGGGGATACATACAGGATAAACTCCGTTCTGCCGCATGGCTCATAAAGAGTGTACACCAGAGACAGAGAACGATATACAAGGTAGTTGAGAGTATAGTGAAGTTCCAGAGGGAATTCCTTGATAAAGGGCTCGAACATCTGAAACCACTCGTTCTCAAGGATGTGGCTGATGATATAGGTGTACACGAATCCACGGTTAGCAGGGTTACATCGAACAAATACGTGCAGACCCCGCGAGGGCTTTTTGAACTTAAGTTTTTCTTCTCCACTGGTATAAACAGGTCTGATGGTTCCAATGTTGCGGTGGAGTATATAAAGGAAAAGATACGGGATATTATAAAATTAGAGGATACAAAGACCCCCTTCAGTGATCAGCAGATAGTGGAGATACTCAAAAAACAGGGTATAGTCCTGGCGAGACGCACCGTGACAAAGTACAGGGAATCACTCGGTTTTCTGCCTGCAAATAGAAGGAAGGTACAGTTTTGAGTCCATGCAAGGTCTGTCAGAGTGCACAGCCCTTAGGGCGTGGATGGACGGCAGGGCTTGTAAGGCATAAGGTCGAGGGTTTTTACCCCTCAATCTCCCCGGAATGTCAAGGGGTTTGCTCTCTAATCCCGTGGAAGGCTCATGAACCCTTTTCAGACTGCCTGGATTTTGAGGGCTCTACCCTTCAGGATCCTCCGGGATAGTTTTTTTCGTGGCACGGGGCTTCAGGTGTGAAGCCCGCTTAAGGAGAGTGGAGTCATGCCCTGTGGACGAGGATCTTCACCTATGGAACCCAGCCATCCGAGTCCTTGAAAATATCAATGGACAGTATCGGATCGAATCTGTGGGGAAGACCTTTTGCAGGAGGCCCCATGCCCTTTTCAAAGCAAGCGTCGATACCATCTCTGGAAGGGGTGGGGGATGAACCTTTGAGACGGTGTCCCCAGCCATCGTCCGGGGACAGAAGTTTTTTTAAAAAATCTTGGAGGGATGGAATATGCATGTAACCGTTACCTTCAGGCATCTGGATTCTTCTGATGCACTGAGACGGTATGCAGAGGAGAAAACCGAACGGCTCGTTAAGTACCTGATAGAGCCTGCAGAGGTACACTGGGTGCTTTCAGTGGAGAAGATAAGGCACATAGCGGATGTAACCATCGTTACCAATGGTGTCACAATAAAGGCACAGGAAGATACAGAGGATATGTACTCTGCGATAGACCTCGTTATCGACAAGCTCGAAAAACAAGTGAAGAGGTATAAGGAGAGACTGAAGGATCACAAAACCCACGGCAATCTTCCACCCACCAAGAAGATATTAGTCCCCTCGCAGGAGGAATCCGCTCGCAAGCCGAGGATCGTGAAGACCGAAAATATGTTCATAAAACCCATGTCCGTTGAGGAGGCCTTGATGCAGCTCGAACTCCTCGATAATGACTTTCTTGTCTTTACAAACTCTTCGACATCCAATATAAATGTCCTCTACAGGCGAAAGGACGGAGACTATGGTCTGATAGAGACGCAGACAAGATAATATCAAATGGAGATGTATTCGTATAAAAAGGTGAATCGAGATGAGGTTAGCCGATGTACTGAAGGAGGAATACATAATAACAGACCTTAAGGCAACGGAGAAACGTGAATTACTCGATGAGATGGTAACAGACCTTTCATCAAAGGTGGAAGGTCTCAACAGAGAGCAACTCCTTGAGGCACTCCTTGAGAGGGAAAGGCTCGGAAGCACCGGCATAGGCTATGGTGTTGCAATCCCCCATGGCAAGATAAAAGGGCTCAACGGGATAAAGGTATCCTTCGGCAGGAGCAAGAAGGGAGTGGATTTTCACGCAATGGATAATATGCCGGTACACCTGTTCTTTTTGATAGTGGCTCCAGAGAACTCCACCTCTGTACATCTCAAGATACTATCGAGTATAGCCAGGATTCTGAGGAATGAGGAGTTCAGGGGTAAACTCATGAAGGCTTCAACCCGCAGGGATATATATCGTATAATTATGGAAGAGGACAGCAAGCATCATTGCTGACCGTATGAGGTTTTTTGCTGGGGTAATGGGTATCTTTTTCGGACTAAATCCTGAGGGAAACCCCTTTTGTAAAAGTGGTTTCCCTCAAACTCCCTTCCCCAAAACTTTTAATCTAAAGTTTTTTGGGAAAGGGGGCTGGGGAAAACACTTT
>WGFF01000237.1 GCA_015492355.1 Deltaproteobacteria bacterium | reverse complement strand
GAACTATGATGGAACAGCCCTATCCTGAGTGGGGAGGGGGAAGGGTATGGATTGAGCCCTTTTTCAGGGAGGGCTCAAAGAGGGCGGGAATTACCCTGACCTGGTTTTCAGAGAGAGACCTTTCATCTTACAAACGAGATTATCTCGTCCTGTATCCTGTCGAGTGATACTATCTTGTTTACCCCACCCATCCTTATTGCCTCTTTCGGCATTCCAAAGATTATGCTCGTCCTTTCATCCTGTGCTATGGTAAAGGCACCTGCCTCTTTCATCTCCTTGAGTCCCCTTGCTCCATCGTCTCCCATGCCTGTGAGGATGACACCTATGGCATTTTTGCCCGCATACCTTGCCACAGACCTGAAGAGTACGTCCACTGAGGGGCGGTGCCTGTTCACCAGTGGTCCATTCTGTATGGATACGTGGTAGTCGGCTCCACTCCTTTTAAGGAGCATGTGTCTGTTTCCAGGTGCTATGAGTGCGTGTCCAGGTATGACCCTGTCACCATCCTGTGCCTCCCTTACATCTATGGTGCACATCCTGTTGAGCCTCTCCGCAAAGAGCCTTGTGAATCTCTCGGGCATGTGCTGGACTATCACTATCCCGGGGCAGTTGGCTGGCATGCGCAGGAGTATGTCCTTTATGGCTTCTGTACCGCCTGTGGATGCACCTATTGCAACGACCTTGTCCGTTGTCTGTATCATTGCCCTGCCCCTGGGTGGCTTTATGACCGCATCAGGACCTATACGCGGGGGTGGCTTCAGCGCAGTGGGTCTTCTGACAACAGCCCTTGATGCTATCTTTATCTTCTCTGTTATCTCGTCTATGATGGCTGGGAGTCTGGTGGCTACATCTATCCTTGGCTTGGTCACAAAATCCACCGCACCGAGTTCGAGTGCCTTGATGGTGGTTTCACAGCCCCTTTCTGTAAGGGAACTCACCATAACAACGGGCAGGGGATCCTTAGCCATAATCTCCTCAAGGAATGTAAGCCCATCCATCCTGGGCATCTCCACATCGAGGGTGATTACATCTGGCTTGAGAGTGCGTATCTTGTCCCTGGCTATAATCGGGTCGTGAGCCACACCCACCACCTCTATGTCAGGGTCCTTGGAGATGAGTTCGGTAAATATCATCCTTGTAACCGCAGAATCATCTATTATCAGAACCTTTATCCTCCTGCCCATGCTCATACCTTCTGATATATGCTGTGTGCAACCTTTACAAAGCCTTCGAGCCCTTCAGGGACACTCTCTGCATGACCCAGAAAGAGGTATCCACCAGGAGAGAGATACCTTGCAAGCTTCCTTATGGTATCTATACGTGTGTACCTGTCGAAGTATATAAGCACGTTCCTGCAGAATATGGCATCAAAGGCACACCTTATGGGCCATTCCCTGTCCTTGAGATTGAGTCTCCTGAATATCACCTTTTCCCTTACAAACCCCTTTATCTTGTATTTGCCCGTGTTGTCGTCCACACCCTTCAGAAAGTACCTGTTCCAGAGATGGGATGGCACCTTTTTGATGGACTGGTTATCGTACACACCCTTCTGTGCGGTCTCGAGTACCTTTGTGCATATATCGCTTGCAAGGACCTTTATATCCCAGTATCTATCCATGGAGAGTCCCTCCATGAGGGATATGACGATGGAGTACGGCTCCTCACCGGTCGAACATGCACTGCTCCATATCCTTATCTTCTTTATCCCTTCCCTATGGGCCTTGCTCTGCATATCCCTGAGGAACCTTCCTGCAAGAAAATCGAAGTGCCCTGATTCCCTGAAGAACTCGGTCTTGTTGGTGCTGATGGAATCCAGGAGTCTTACAAGCTCAGCCCTGTCAATGGATACTATGCCGTAGTATTCTGAAAAAGACCTGATATTGAGCTCAAGGAATCTCCTTGTAAGACGGGAGACCAGGAGGGGCTTTTTTGCCTCTGTAAGATTTATACCCACCTCATCGTAGATGAGGTTTCTAAAAAGTTTGAACTCCCTGTCGGTTATGCTTATGAGTTCCATCTCTACATCTCCACAAAGCCTTCCCTGTTATGGTCTGTTGCCTCATCCTTTCCATCACCCTGGAAGGATGTATCACGACCGTTACCCTTGCTGTCCTGTTTGGGCTGGGATTTAGCCTCATCCACAGCCTTTTCTGTCATGTGCTCATGTCTGTATGTTGGATGTACATCCACTCCATCGCCCACGGATATCTTGAAGTTACCCACAAGTGAGATGAGATGATTCGCCTGTTCTGAGAGCCTTTCACTCACAGTGGATGTCTCCTCCATGAGCACTGCGTTCTGCTGGGTTACCTGGTCTATCTGTGTTATCGCCTTGTTTACCTGTTCCACCCCACCTGCCTGTTCCTGGGATGCAGCGCTTATCTCTGTGATGAGGTCTGTAACCCTCTTTACACTCTCTATTATCTCCTCAAGATTTGCCCTAGTCATCTCTGCGAGCTTGGTTCCGTTGTCTGCCTTGGTTACGTTCTCCTTGATGAGGGCTGTTATCTCCTTTGCTGCCTGTGCACTCCTGTGTGCGAGGTTTCTCACCTCCACCGCCACAACCGCAAATCCCTTGCCGTGCTCGCCTGCCCTTGCCGCCTCCACCGCTGCATTGAGGGCAAGGAGATTGGTCTGGAACGCAATCTCCTCTATCACGTTTATAATCTCGGATATCTTCTGACTGCTCTGGTTTATCTCCTCTATGGAGGACATCATGTTGTCCATCACCTTTCTTCCCTCTTCAGCCTTGTTCCTGCAATCCATGGAGAGCTTGTTCGCCTCGCGACATGTGTCCGCATTCTGTCTCACCCCGGCAGATATCTCCTCCATGGTGGATGCGGTCTCCTCAACAGAGCTGGACTGCTCGGTTATCCTCTGGGAGAAATCAGTATTCCTCTTTGCCAGTGTATCCGAGATATCCACCACATGGCTTGCGGTCTCCCTGATATTGCCTATCATCCTCTTGAGATTGTCCTTCATCGAGTTGACGGTGACACCGAGATTGCCTATCTCGTCACTGGTGTTGAATGAAAGGGCCTCTCCGGTAAGGTCTCCCTCTGCCACCCTCCTTGTGACCTCTGCAATCCTCTGAAGGGGATTCACAACAGTCCTCGAGAGGAACAACCACCCGATACCGAATACCGCAAAGGTAATGAACAGGAATATCATCTGTATGGTCTTGAGCCTGTTCACCTTTGAAAGGCTTATATCCTCGTACATGGCCACCGCAACGTTCATCTCCTTGAGAAGGGGTACATTGTTCGCCAGTATGTGGTCAGTGTATCCTCTTATCCTGTCCACTGCATCCACAAGCTCTAGTATACTCCTCTTAAAGGGCTTCCATTCTCCCTCAAGTTCCCTGAGTTTAAGGGCTATACTTTCATCCTCTGGAGGTTGAATCCCGAGTTCACTGTCACCCATCATGAGTGCGGTGAGCGTTCTGTCAAAGAGTGATACTGTGGACAGGAGTTTATCCTTAATGGTTCTATCGTACTCGATGATGAGTGCCTCCTTTGTCATCTTCTGGGTGAGCATCCTCTGTCTGCCGGCAAGATTTATGGTCCTCTTGTTGAATCCCTCCTTTTCCATCATGTCCACTATCCGGTTCATCCTTTCGAGTAATACCGTATTGGTGGATATAATATGGTCGTATATCCTTCTCTTTTCCTCGGCAACCCTGATGAGTCCCTCTATATTCTCCCTGAACCTCTCCCACATCTCCTTTACCTTGTTGAGCTGAGCCAGGAGACGGGGCTCACTTACAGGTGGTATCCCCTGCTGTACATCCCCAGCGATGAGGGCATTGAGTGTGTTATCGAAGAGTTCTATGGTCTTGAATACATCGTCATCCTTCATCCTACCCTCAAGGATAGCCAGTGCCTCCTTTGTCATCTTCTGGGTGAGCATCCTCTGTCTGCCGGCAAGGTTTATGGTGCGTCCGTCACTCTTCTGTGAGTCCACAGTCCAGAACGTAACAATCACAGAGGTCATTATAAGTATCAAAAATACAGCCATTATGAGACCGATCTTGAATCTGATACCTCTTTTCATGATCATCACCTCTTTAGTTTTTGTTCCCCGGGGAGAGCCCTTATATCTCCATCCCCTGTCTCCCCGGGACCCCTTTGCAAGAAACCTCAGCCCGTCCCACCCACACCTTCGGCAGGAAGGACCTCGGGTATCTCCTCTATCGCCTTGAGTTCCACCTCGGTAAGGAGCCTTTCCACGTTAAGGAGTATGAGGAGTCTTTTGTCCACCTTGCCCATCCCTTCTATGAAATCCGTCCTTATCCGTGTACCGAAGGAAGGCGGAGGGTCTATCATCTCCTTGGGTATGCTTATAACCTCTGATACCGCATCGACTATCATGCCAGTAATCCTCTCGCCGAGCTTCACTATAATCACGCATGTACGATCGTTGTAGTCCACCATCTCCAAACCGAACCTCAACCTCAGATCGACCACAGGTACCACTATGCCCCTCAGGTTTATCACACCCTTTATGAAATCAGGCAGATACGGCACCCTTGTTATCGCAGTAAGCCCTATAATCTCCTGAACCTTCAGTATATCCACGCCGTATTCCTCATCACCGAGGGAAAATGTTACATACTGGTTGCCATCGCCTGTTATGGTAATCTCACCTGTCCTTTCAGACATAAGCCCTACCTCCTTTTATTCCATGGCAGACCATTGCCTTCAATTGCTGAAAGCCCTCCTTACAATACCCCCGCCATCGAGTATAAGGGCGACCCTTCCATCCCCGAGTATGGTGGCACCCGCTATACCTGATATACCGTGCAATCCGCCCATGCCCTTTATGACCACCTGCTGTTCACCGAGTATGTCATCCACCAGTATGCCGTATTCCCTGCCATCCACCACCACAACCACCACAAGCGCCTGCCATGGTCTCTCCTCCCGTGCCCTTATACCCATGAGGGAATGGAGCCTCACAATGGGCACGTAATTACCTCTGAAGTTCATAACCTCGCCCTTGCCCTCTACCGTCTTTACCTCCTCTGGCAATGGTCTTCTCGATTCCAGGACAGTTGTTATGGGTATGACGAACCTCTCCTCGCCCACTGCCACTATGAGACCGTCTATCACCGCAAGGGTAAGGGGCAGTCTGAGCACAAACCTTGTAAACTCATCCCTTCTGGTCTCCACATCCACAGAACCGCCCAGCGCCTCTATGTTCCTCTTTACAACATCCATGCCCACTCCCCTTCCTGACACATCGGTAACCTTCTCTGATGTGGAGAACCCGGGAAGGAATATAAGCCCCAGTATCTCCTTTTCCGAAAGCCCCCCATCACCTTCCACAAGCCCCCTCTGGATCGCCTTTTCAAGCACCCTGTCCTTATCTATGCCCCTTCCATCGTCCTCAACGGTTATAACCACCTTACCACCCTCGTGAAAGGCATTGAGATGGATAGTGCCTTCTTCTTGCTTGCCCTTACCCACCCTCTCGGACGGTGGCTCTATGCCATGGTCTATGGAGTTTCGCAGAAGATGGGTGAGCGGGTCCACGAGTTTTTCTATGACTGTTTTATCGAGCTCTGTATCCTCACCCGAGATACAGAGCCTGACCTTTTTGTCCCTCTTCGTTGCCAGGTCCCTTACCATGCGTCTAAACCTTGTGAACACATCCCCCACAGGGAGCATCCTTATGGACATCACCCCTTCCTGCACCTCTCTTGTGTTTCTCTCGAGCTGTGCGATTACCCTCTGGAGTGGCGATGTACCATCGGTGATAAACTCAGAGGCGAGCTGGCTTACCATAGCCTGTGTTATGAGTAGTTCGCCAACGAGATTGACAAGCCTGTCGAGCTTGCGTGTATCCACCCTTATGGTGGAGGCATCCCTTACCTGTACCTTCTTCTGTGTCTGCGACACTGCACCATCGTCCGGGACAGGTTTTCTTTCATCACCGCGGACCCCATCCTCGCCTGAAATACTTATCTCACTCTCATCCCTTACGAATTCAAAGACCTCATCGACCACATCCCTCCTGCCAGAGAGGACTATCTCCCAGGAGATGTAACAGCACTCTGGATCGAGTTCCTCGATACCCGGAAGCCCCTCTGTATCAGCCCTGATGGATACTATCCTTCCCCTTGTGGAAAGCTCCCTGAGTATAACAAGGGGGTCCATACCCCGCTTGAGAAGGTCTCTTCCCGGCACAAAGACCACCCTGAGCCTCTCCTCCCCTCCATCCACGGGTACGGAATCTTCAACCCTCTTTTGCACATCTCCCTCAAGCAGGGCCTTGAGCCTCCCTGTTATTCCCTCTCTATCCGCTCCGTTACTCTCCCTTCCGTGCCTGGCTGAATCCACAAGCCCCTTTATACAATCCACTGACTCAAGGAGGATAGAAATTATATCCCCTGTGGCGCGGAGCTCACGGTTTCGCATCCTGTCGAGTACGGTCTCTAAGGTATGGGTAAAGGAGTTTATCTCCATGAACCCGAGGCATCCTGAATTGCCCTTCATGGAATGGACCGCACGGAAGATGGAGTTGAGGAGTTCGGTATCATCAGGGGTCTTTTCGAGCTCCAGTATGGATGACTCCATCTCAGAGATGTGCTCATCGCACTCTACGAAGAAAGTCTCCTTTATCCTGTCGAGGTCTATGACCGTACTGTCAGACACCTGAACAAACCCCCTTCCCTTGACCTGCACCTTACCTTATGACCATCCCCACAACCTTCAGGAGTTGCTCTGGTGTGAAGGGTTTTACAATCCAGCCTGTTGCACCTGCCTGCTTTCCCTCCTGTTTCTTTGCCTCCATCGACTCGGTTGTGAGCATTATTATGGGCGTGAATCTGCATGCAGGGAGCTCCCTTATCGCCCTTATAAGGGTAATACCATCCATCCTTGGCATGTTGAGGTCTGTTATGACCAGATTGGGCCTGAGTCCCCCTTTGAGCTTCTCTATAGCCTCCTCTCCATCCGCTGCCTCCACCACTTTATAGTCCTGTGCACTCAACGTGAAATTGACCATCTGCCTCATGGTTGGTGCATCATCCACTATGAGTATGGTCTTACTCATCTGTAATGCCTCCTTTCCTTGAGGGGAAGACCCTGAGGTATAATATCCCTCCCCCATTGACCCCTGTCTCAAAGATTTTTGAGCCAGTAAGTCCATAAAAAGGACCCGGGGAAGGGTACCATGAACAGGACCTTTTACAAGAAGGTCTCCCCAAGGAACAGTTAAAACAGCGTTACATTGTCTCCAAGGCTATCTTCTTTTTTATCTTCTGCTGTAGATACATCCCCTTCATCATTTTTACCTCCTGCAACCACCTTGAAGGTGGTCCTTTCCCTTTCCATGGTGTAGCGCTGGAACAGGTCGCTGAGTCTGGTTTCCATATCCTCGGGCAGTTCTATCGTCAAGTCTTCGAGCGCCTTTCCCATCTCCTTTTTGAATTCATCCAGCGGTTCTATAACGTGTTCTATCCTCTGGCGGACGATATCCTGAAACTGGAGAGAGGTAACTATTGAGGATACATCATCCGCTATGGCTCTACTCGTTTCTGCCAGGTGGTCCACCGTACCTTTGAGCCTTTCATGGGCACCCATGATATCGTCCAGGAGTTTGTTCACCCTCTTTTTTGCCTTCTCAGCCTCTTTCACATCCTGTCCTGCCATGGTCTTAATACTCGTCGATGCATCGTCGATACTCGTCTGTATGTCCTGGATCATCTCCTTTATCTTGAGGCTTGCGGTGTTCGACCTTGCGGAGAGTTTTCTTATCTCCTCTGCAACAACAGAAAAGCCCTTGCCAGCCTCACCAGCCCTTGCAGCCTCTATGGCTGCGTTGAGGGCAAGAAGGTTGGTCTGGCTCGCTATGAACTCTATATCCTCCAGTATCTGGGATATCTGCCTTACCTTGGAGGTAACACTCTTCATCTCGTCCACTGCCCTGAGAGAAGAAGTGGATGCCCTCACAATGCCATCTGCCATCTCTTCGAGCTGTCTTCCAGTAAGACTTAAAATACCCTCTATGCTTGTGTTGTCCGTACCATCCTTTTTCTTTATTGTATCGAGTGCTGTATCTGCCTGTGTGTGCGCCCTCTGTGCTATATCCCTGAACCTGCCACCCACACCGAGTATGGAAGACTCTGTCTGGTCTATAACCTCCCTGAGCTGTTCGTTGAGCACAGGAACGACGTTTATAAAGTCACGGGAGAGATAGGCTATGGAGCTTACATCCTCTATGGTCTTTGAAAGACGAGTCCTCCTTTGCTCATCCCCGTCCAGAGACCACGTCTTAATGGACCTCTTTGTAAGTACGTAAGAAGATATAGCCACCACCCCGTAGATGGACATCGCACCCACAACAGCCCATATACTCCCTGCAAAGAAGAATGTAAAAAGGAGTGGAAGAAAGAAGAGCGATGTATTGACAAGGGCTATCCTTCTGCAATGACCTTCGGGCTCCCTGCTCATTCTGGTATCCCCATCCCTTTAAAGGCTTTTCAGGTGGCCTTCAAGACCTGCAAGGCAGAAGGTCTCCCTTACAGGTTGAGATATACCCTTTATATAAAACTCCACTCCCCCACTGCTCTTAGTCTTGCCAAGGGATAGGATTATCTGGATTATGGACATATCTATTGTATCCACCTCTTTCATATCGATGGTAACAGCCCTTCCGAGATTCTCCCTTATGGAGGAGGCTATCTTCCCCGCATCCTCAACACCGAGGGTACCTTTTAGAGTGAGGCTTATCCCCTTTTTTGTCTTTTTGATGGAAACTCCCATGTCCCAAAAACCATCGTTTTTTGTGGAGCGGTTGCCAGTCCACTGCCTTGTTTAAGGGGCTATAAGCCCTGAAATCCACGTCTTTACAGCGCAGGGATTCTTTTTCTCCGGGCAACACCAACAGTTGCAAAGGGATCGGTTCTCCTCTCCGTAGAATACCCCATGGAAAAGACCTGCTCCCTGCAAGACTTCAAAAACTATAACTCTTATCGGATTTCTCTATGGGTGATTTAATAGGCTTCAGGGTGGATTTTTTTAAACCTGAGTGGCGATTTTTTTATATATATAAAGGGTTGATTTTGCCTTAGCCAAAGGGTGGAGGATGGGATGGTACCAAGGGTTGAGTCTTCAATCCGTCCTCACCATACCCTTTTTTATGGCTACCTTTATGAGGCTTGCGGTATCACTCACCTTGAGCTTTCTCATGATGTTTATCCTGTGGCTCTTTACGGTGGAGACAGAGATGAAGAGTTTTTGGGCTATCTCCTTACTCGTTGCACCGTCTGCTATGAGCCTGAGTATCTCCCTTTCCCTGTGGCTGAGAAGATCGAACGGCTCTGTACACCGCTCCCTCTTTATCACATCCACATACTCGCTCAACATCTCGTCTGCTATGGGCTGACTCACATACCGCCTGCCAGATGCCACCTTTTCCACTGCTATGAGTATCTCCTGGGGATCAGACCCCTTGAGTACATAGCCCATTGCACCTGCTCGAAACGCCTCTGTTACATAATGGTGCTCGTGGTGCATGGACAGGACTATCACCTTTACCTCTGGAAAATCCTCTATAATACGGGAGGTTGCAAGGAGTCCATCAAGATTGGGCATGGTAATGTCCATTATAACGATGTCAGGTCTTATGTGCGAGACCTTCTCTATGGTCTTAAAACCGTCCTCTGTCTCGCCCACCACCACATACTTGGAGTGGTTGGCAAAAAGGCTCTTTATCCCTTCCCGCAGTACAGGATGGTCATCTGCGATGAGTATCTTTATCCTGTCCATCTACTCGTCTTTCCTTGAGGGAAACCCCTTTTGTAAAAGGGGTTTCCCTCAATCTCCCTTCCCCAAAACTTCTAATCTAAAGTTTTTTGGGAAAGGGGCACCTCCACATGGACAGAGGTGCCCTTGCCAGGATGGGAGTGGATGTTGAATCTTCCCTGTATCGATCTCGTCCACTCCCGCATGAGCATCAAGCCAAACCCCCTTCCAGCCTTTATCTTTATACCTTCATAGTGGAATCCCACACCATTGTCCTTTACTATCAGCTGGAGATATCTGTTCTGTCTCCTGCAGATAACATCTATCCTGTTTGCCCTTGCATACTTAAGGGTGTTCTGAAAGCACTCTCGTATGATACGAAATAGCGCCCTTCTTGAACTATCTGGCAGTTCATCGACTGTCCTGTCCATGCTCAAAAACACCTTTATGCCGTAGGGCTCCATGATGGACTTCACATACCACCTGACCGCACTGTCGAGACTCATATCGTCCAGATTCACGGGATAGATATCCGTGGTCATGTTTCTTGTGGACTGGATGGTCTTGTCCAGGAGCTGGATCATCCTCCTCATTACCTCCTTTGTCTCATCGTCATGTGGGGCGCACTTCTTCATACAGCATGTATATGCCATCTTGATGGCAACAAGGTTCTGCCCTATGTCCTCATGGAGTAGTTCTGCAAACCGCTTTCTCTCCCGTTCTTCCACCGTGGTCATCTCCATGACGAGTTCATGAAGGTCCCTGTTGAGGCGGTTGAGCTCGTCAGTTTTATAGAGGAGTGCCCTTTCTGTATCCCGTATGTCTGTAACATCCTCAAGGCAGGACAAAAGCCATTCCACGCGTTCGCCATTCATAACAGGATAGATCGTATGTTTGAATATAAACTCCTTGCCAGAGGGTGTCCTGTATGGTGTATCCACAGGACCGCATAGCCTCCTTGTGGTATATACCTTTCTGAGCCTCTCTGCAAGATTGAATCCACCAAAGACCTCCTCAGGGAAGACCTCTGATGCGGTTCTGCCCACAACATCATCCACCCTCAAACCCGTAAAATCCACAAAGTGGTCGTTTACAAAGACTATCCTGAAGTCGGTATCATAGATTATGAGTGCAGAGGGTATGTAGAGGGTTATTGCCCTGTAGAGCCTTTCAAGCCCTCTCTTCTCCTCGTTCTCCTCCTGCAGGTCTTCGTACATCAGGAGCTTGTGTATGTAGTCCTTAAGCGGGCTTGTTGTCTCATCTGGTGTTATAAAGAGGGTATTTTTGTGAAGTGCATTGTCATGGATGAGGAAGGGATGGAGGTTAAGTACAGTGGTGAGGAACTGCCACGGGAAGAGACCCTCCCTGTAGAGACAGAGATTGAGTGAGCCTGTGGATGGGTCGATCCTCTCTTCGTACTCAAAGAGCCCCTCAAGGTTCCTCCTGTCCCCACCCACACAGTTCAATCCACTGACTATACGGAGTGCGCTGTATCCCTCCCTCAGGGCACTCGTGGTCATGACCGCATACCTTTCAAGGACCTCCCATGGATCGAACCTCCCGCCCTTGAAAAAGACCTCACCGGGATTGAAGAACTCAAGCCTTCCTTCCCTCCTCCCCCCTCCAACATCCACACCAGCACCCCTGAGCCCCTCCTCAAGAACCCCAAGGGATGATTCATCTACAATCACACAGCACCTCTCCTTCCTCTCCAGACCCGCCTTTATGAATGGAATGAGAACAGATGCCTCTTCCTGAGGTTCGGTATAGATAAGAAGACAGTGATCTCCTGGCTTAAGAGAAGTAATCTGCCTGGATAGGTTTTCATCCATTACAATCCTCAACACAGCCCCCCTCTGTAAAAAGGGCTTCACCCCTCAGGCCTCCTCAAAAAAACATCAATCCACCAACACCTCTAAGGGATGCACACCAGGAGAGATGCGCCTCTGGGGTGCAGGCATCCATAAAAATTATCCCCCAGCCACTTCCTATCCACACGGATCATTACCAGATATGGGGTATCTTTTTTAATGCAATTCATGGTTTTTTTATTATTATAAATCTTTATTTTATGATTGCAAGCCAAATTATTTTTTTGTTACATTTTCTTCATGGTATACATACGTATACTATAT
>WGFF01000236.1 GCA_015492355.1 Deltaproteobacteria bacterium | reverse complement strand
GTCTATTATCTCATTTTTCTTCTCAGGTGTGAGCACCTCTCTTTCACCTCCTATCCTGGTATTTGGATCTTTGTATTTGGATATTTACGTGAAAACACTGTATAAGGGGATTATACCCCCGAAATCTCCCTTACAAGAAACCCCGCCCTTGACGATGAAAAGCCCGTAAATCTGGTACCATTACAGAAAAATCCCTCCGCTCGAAGACCACCCCCTGTACTCACAGCGGAAATACCCTCTCTAAGGTCATACCCCTCTGCTTTATATACCTGCCGAGGGCAATGATATTACCCCTGTGTACAAACCTCACCAGTTCACCGTCCTTCAGGGCTGAGAAGACCCCGCTTTTGTCTATGGCAGGGTTTCCATGTCTTATCCTCAGGGCATCTCTTTCATCCACATCTATCGCCCTGAGCCCCATGAAGGCTGTATTAAGCACATCCTTGAGCGGTTTTATGGATTCCCTCAAAATGCTATCCTCAACAGAGAGCTCAACCGCCTGATCTATGGTGAACTGTCCGCTTCTAAGACGCCTCAACTCCTTTAGATAGGCACCGCATCCGAGCATCCTGCCAGCATCATGACATAGAACCCTCACATACGTACCCCGTGAACACCTCACACGGAACCTCACACCGGGAATATCCACACCGAGAAGGTCTATACCGTATATCTCGACCTCCTTTGGCTCCCTTTCTACCTCTATCCCCTTTCTTGCAAGCCTGTAGAGGGGAACCCCTTTTTTCTTGACCGATGAGAACATGGGGGGTATCTGCCTTATCCTCCCCCTGAAGGACTCCAGAACCCTCTTTACATCGTCAGGGGTGATACCACCTGTATCGCATCTTTTTATAGTCCTGCCCTCTATATCATAGGTATCCCTCTCCTCACCGAGCATCATCTCCACAAGGTAGTCCTTTTCTACCCCTTCGAGGAACCTTGCATACCTTGTTGCCCTGTTTATCACCAAGGGCAAGACACCCGTTGCAACAGGGTCGAGTGTTCCGAGGTGTCCTGTTCTGTCTGCCCTGAGCCTCCTTTTGACCCTCTCCACCACATCGTGGGAGGTAAGCCCCTTTGGCTTGTCTATGACAAGGACACCATCCATCCTATCATGCGTCACTGCCGAGGCTCATCTCCTTTACAGCATCTATTACCCTCATCTTTACCTCCTCGAGCCCTCCCTTTATGTTGAAACCAGAGGCGTTTCTATGTCCCCCTCCACCAAAGAACCTTGCAACCCTGGAGACATCTATCCTTCCCTTCGATCTCAAGCTTATCTTGAACTCACCGGGTGACTCCTCCCTGAAGAGTATACCTGTCTCCACCCCCTCTATTGCCCTTGCAAAATTGACGAAACCGTCGGTCAGTTCCCTGCCTCCATCCACCCTTCTCATCATATCGAGGGTTACGACCATGGTTGCTATCTTTCTGGAGTCAACCTCAACGACCTCGAGTGTGGAGAGCGCCATACCGAGGAGCCTGAGCTTGTTTTCCGGGTAACTCTCATATATCCTGATCGTAATCTCCCAGGGGTCTGCTCCCAGACGCACAAGTTCACCCGCCTTGATGAAGGCATCGGATGTGGATGAACTGTACCTGAAAGAGCCCGTATCCGTGTGGATGGCAACATAGAGATTGGTCGCTATGTCAGGGGTTATATCCACCCTGAGGAATCTAAGAAGGTCGTAGATTATCTCTCCTGCTGCGCTCGCCTCTGGTACTATGATGTTTATATCACCGAAATTGTCGTTGGTCTTGTGATGATCTATGTTTATAATCGTACCGGGGCTCTTAAGGACGTTGAACCTCCCGCCGAGTCTTTTTTTCTGCCCGCAGTCCACCACAAAACATCCATCGAAGGTATCGTCCTCAAAAAGGGCATCCACAACGGTATCCGCACCTGGTAGAAACCTGTATATGTATGGCACAGGGTCTTCCATGTACGCTGTTACATCCTTTCCCAGCCACCTCAGGGCAAGGGTAAGACCGAGAAGGGAGCCCACTGCATCACCCTCTGGGTTTACGTGGGTGGTAACAAGAAACCTTCTTCCCTTCTCTATCCTCTCAGCCACCTCACCGAAGGCTACATCAACACCACTCTGTTCCAATGCCATAAAACCTTCCTCCTCTATGTACCTTCCTTCTTTATATCCTCTATGACCTGCTGGATATGAGATGCATACTCTATGGACCTATCGAACAGGAAGATTACCGATGGTATATGCTTAAGATTGAGCCTCTTTGCCAGGTGCCTACGTATGTACGGTACCGCACTGTTCAGCCCCTCAAGGCTTCTTTCCCTCTCCTCAGAACCTCCCAGTATACTGAAGAACACACTTGCCTTTTTGAGGTCCCTGGTCATCCTCACCTTCGTTATGGTAACAAAGCCTATCCTCGGGTCCTTTATCTCGCCGTGAAGGAGCATGGATGCTATCTCCTTCTTTATAAGGTCACCAACCCTGTCAGGACGCCTGTATGTCATCTCTTACCTATATCTTCAGGTTTATGAGTTCTATGCTGTGGTTTGTTATCTCTGCAAGATGGAGTTCCTCTATGAAATTCATCACCTTGTCCATAACCGAATTAACAAATGCCCTATCATTGCCTATGGCGCACAGTCCTATCTCTGCCCTCTGCCATACATCATGCCCTCCCACCTCAGCAACAGATACATTGAATCTGTTCTTTACCTTCTCCATTATCTTCTTGAGAATCTGCCTCTTGCCTTTAAGGGAATGATTGTCATGTATAAAAAGACAGATATGACAGACACCCACTACCATGGGAACAGAATCTTATGTATTTTCCGAGGGGAACCTTTTTGTAAATACGCCACAGAAACAGGCTACCCTCAATATTCAAAAAGCCCCCGTCTGCGGGGCAGAGGTTCTCATCTTAAGCAGGTCTCATCCCCATGAAATCCTAAGGACCATAGCCCTGTGGAGAACAGGGGATAGAGCCCTCCCATAGTGAAGCTCCCCGCCTACAAGGCGGGGCTTCACATCTTCAGGGGGTTTCACCCCCTGAATCCCCCAGAGCTTTCCAGGGTAAATTCCTTTCATAAAAAGCAACTTCCTTGCTTCAGGGGGGTTGCCCCCCTGAAACCCCCCCAGATTTTCTAAGGTAGATATTTATTCTAAAAGCAACTCCGTTGCTTGCTTCAGGGGGGTTGCCCCTTGAACCCCCCAAAAGCCCCTGTCCTATTGGAGATTAACCTGAACACGGCTTTCAAAGGAGTAGAGCCACCCCTATCTTTACGAGACCTGCCATTCATCTCCACCCACAGGGTAGGGCATCCTGGCAGACCTCGTGTTGCGCAGGGGGGTTATCCCCATCAGAGCCTTGCAGCCTCTTCCTTGAGTGTATAGAACTCTATTATATCCCCGACCTTTATATCGTTATATCCCTCTATCATCATTCCGCATTCATAGCCTGCCTGCACCTCTTTTACATCCTCCTTGAACCTCTTAAGGGAGCCGAGATTGCCGTCGTATATGACCACATTGTCCCTTATGAGGCGTACCCTCGAACCCCTCATCGCCCTGCCATCCACAACGAAACAACCCGCCACATTTCCAACCCTGGATATACGGAACACCTCCCTTATCTCTGCCTTTCCTGTTATCTCCTCCCTTACCACGGGCTCGAGCAATCCCTCCATCGCCTTCTTTATATCGTCCACGAGGTTGTAGATGATGTTATAGAGCCTGAGGTCCACCTTCTCCCTTTCTGCGAGTGCCTGTGCCTTCGGCTCTGGTCTCACGTTGAAGCCTATCACTATGGCATTGGATGCGGTTGCGAGCATTACATCACCCTCTATTATACCGCCCACCGCACTGTGGATGACGTTGAGTTTAATCTTATCTGTGGAGAGTTTACTCAGGGCTTCCTTTATAGCCTCTATGGAGCCGTGGACATCCGCCTTTATGACGAGATTGAGTTCCTTTACCTCGCCCCTGTTGATCTTATCATATAGGTCTGCCAGACTGACCTTTGTTGTCTTCATGCGGTCTTTTTCCTGTGCCTTTCTCTGTCTTATGGTGGCTATCTGCTTTGCGGTTGCCTCGTCCTTTACCACGGTGAAGGCATCACCTGCCACTGGCACACCAGAAAGACCGAGTATCTCAACAGGCATGGATGGACCTGCCTCTGGTATCCTCTTACCACGGTCGTTTATCATCGCCCTTACCCTGCCGTAATGGAGCCCTGTTACGAATGCCTCCCCTGTACGAAGGGTACCGTTCTGTATGAGTACCGTTGCAACAGGTCCTCTACCCTTGTCCAGCTTAGCCTCTATTATGACACCCCTGGCTGACCTCTCTGGATTTGCCTTGAGTTCCAGCATCTCTGCCTGCAGGAGTATCATCTCAAGGAGTTCCTTTATGTTTATACCCCTCTTTGCCGATATCTCTACATAGATGGTATCCCCACCCCACTCCTCGGGCACGAGTCCGTATTCTGTAAGTGCCTGCTTTACCCTGTTGGGGTCTGCCTGCGGCAGGTCTATCTTGTTTATGGCGACTATGATGGGTACGTTTGCAGCCTTGGCATGATTTATAGCCTCGATGGTCTGTGGCATCACACCATCATCCGCAGCCACAACGAGTACAACTATATCAGTAACCTTGGCACCCCTTGCCCTCATGGCTGTGAACGCCTCGTGACCAGGGGTGTCGAGGAAGGTTATATCCCCCTTTTCCAGATGCACATGGTATGCACCGATGTGCTGGGTTATGCCACCCACCTCCCCCTCAACCACATTGGTCTTCCTTATGGCATCGAGAAGCGAGGTCTTCCCATGGTCCACATGCCCCATGACCGTTACCACAGGTGGTCTGGACTCTGCCTTCTCCTCATCGCCTGTATCTACCTCAAGTAGTGCCTCCTCCTGGACAGCCACACTCTCGACCTCATAGCCGTACTCCTGGGCAACAAGGGATGCTGCATCCACATCCACGAGCTGGTTGACCGTAGCCATGATACCGAGGCCCATGAGCTTCTTTATTATCTCGCTCGCCTTCACTCCGAGCCTCTGGGAAAGGTCTCCCACACTTATGGCATCTATGACCTTTATTATCCTCTTGGATGCCTTTGGTACTGTAACCTCTGTCTTTTTGAGGGGTCTGGTACCCGGGGAGGGCTGAGCCTTACGGTCCTTTGCACGATAACGTTTGCCCTTTTTGAAGGGCTGGGTAGAGGTGAAGAATTTTTTGAGCTCCTCGTCCCTGTCGAAGATCTTTATCTCCCTCCTGGATGCCTTCTTCTCCCCCTTTTCTGCCTTCTCTGCTGGACGCTCCACAACCACAGGGGCTGGCTCCACTGCCTTCTTCGCCTCCTTTACCCCTTCCTTTTCCTTTGCCTTGACAGCGGTCTTTTTTTCTGCGGCAGGCTTTCTCCTGCGTGACGGTTTCCTTGGCTCCTTCTTCTCGGAGGGTGCCTTTGCTGTTGTGGTCTTTTCCTTCTCCTTTGTTGTCCTTGTCCTCTTCGGCTTCTTTTCTGCCTCGCCCTCCTTTGGAGCCTCCGCACTGATAGACTTCTCCTCTTCCGCAGCCTTCTCCTTTACAGCCACCCTGGTGGAACGCCTGCGGATAACAAAGGGTTTTATCCTCTTCTCTTCTATCTCTACCTTCTCTTCTTCTTTCTTCTTCTCTGTCATTCTTCCTCTTAAGGATAGTTGTTTAAGATGATTATCTTCCTGTGAAAAATATCTCTACAAAGCCCGTACCACGGGCTTGACCCCCACAGAACGCATAATAACCTTCAAGCCCTCTTCCCTCCAGGACCTATCCCTTCCTCCCCACCACTTGTAATGCCCATCCATCTCAGGAGTTCTTCCTTCTCAGGTACAGAAACCCCTGTCCTCAGCGACCTTGAGAACACATCCCTTTTCTTATATACCCTATCGACACACTCTTTTGAAGGACATAAGTAAACGCCCCTTCCATGGAGTGTGCCCGCTCTGTCGATGGTCAACCTTCCATCCCTTGCGACAAATCTTACAAGCCTATCCTTTTCCTTTGACTCCCTGCAACCAACGCACCTTCTCCATGGCATATATCCTATTCCTCTGCGTTCTCCCTCTCCTTTGCCTCCTTTTCACTCACCGCGCGTATTTCCTTCTTTATAGCCTCCTCTATCTCTGCCTCCCTTTCCTGGCTCTGTTGAGACCTCCTTGCCTCTGCCTCCACCTCCTTTTTCAGAGCCTCCTCAGGGGTAAGCCCCTCAAGGGAGAGACCCTTTGCCTCGGACTCTGTCCTCACATCTATCTTCCAGCCTGTAAGCTTCGCTGCAAGCCTCACATTCTGTCCCCTCTTGCCTATGGCAAGGGAGAGCTGGTCATCAGGGACTATGACCTCCATGGAATGCTCTGCCTCGTCCACTATCACCCTGGATATCTGGGCTGGTGAAAGGGTATTCTTAACGAGTATGCCAGGGTCGTCAGACCAATGTACTATATCTATCTTCTCACCCCTCAGTTCCTGCACCACCGCCTGTACCCTCGACCCCTTAAACCCAACACACGCACCTACAGGGTCCACATCCGAGTTATGCGAGACCACTGCAATCTTAGCCCTCTCGCCAGGCTCACGGGCAGCCGCCTTTATCTCCACTATCCCCTCGTAAACCTCTGGTACCTCCATATGGAAGAGTTTTATAAGGAAACCAGGGTGTGTCCTTGTGAGTATCACCTGTGGACCCCTGGAATCCTTCTTCACATCGAGCACCATGGCACGTATCCTTTCTCCCTGTCTGTATCCTTCACGCTTGACCTGCTCCTTTCTGGGAAGCACTGCCTCTGCCTTGCCCAGATCGACTATGATATCACCCTTCTCGAACCTCTGTACTATGCCCGTTACTATCTCACCCTTCTTTTCGCTGTACTCCTTGTATACTATCTCCCTTTCTGCCTCCCTCACCTTCTGGATTATAATCTGCTTTGCTGTCTGGGCATCTATTCTGCCGAACTCACTCGAATCGAGTTTGACACCCAGACTGTCTCCCACCACAGCCTCTGGATCGAGCTTCCTTGCGTCCTCAAGGGAAATCTCCTGGTCTGGGTTCTTCACCTCTTCCACAACACGCTTAAATAGAAAGAGCTCTATCTCTCCAAGGCTCTCCTGATAGTGCGCCTCAATATCCTTGTTAGGACCGAAACGCTTCTCCGCAGCCTTCAGCATGGCGGACTCAAGGGCCTTTATGAGCACCTCCTTGTCTATGCCCTTGTCCTTGCCTACCTGTTCGATTATGTGGGATAGGTTCATCGCCATTTTATATATCCTCCAGGCTTAAAAGACTTAAATAACCACCTCAAGCCTTGCCCTGTCGATATTCAGTAGTTCTATCCTCCAGGTCTTTCCAGAGGCATCGGTTACAATGACCGCTCCATCCTCCACTCCATCTATGGTTGCCCTGAAATTCCTCCTCCCCTCAACCGGCTCTCTTGTCCTTATCCTTACCTTCTGCCCCCTGTATCTCAAAAAATCCCTCTCCTTTGTAAGGGGGCGATCGAGCCCAGGGGATGAGACCTCAAGGGAATAACTGTGTGGTATTATATCCTCCACATCGAGTATGGTACCTATCTCTCTGCTTACGGTTGTACAGTCTCCAAGGGTTACCCCACCTGGTTTGTCTATGAATACACGGAGCACCCATCTGCCGTGCTCCGGGGTATATACCACATCCACCAGCTCAAGCCCCTGCTCGTCGATCACAGGCTGTATGACATCGCTCACCCTTCTTACTATCTCCTCTGCCCTCTTCTGATCCATTCAATCAAATCCAGATAATATCTTAGGTTCACGGATACATCGAAATCCGCCTTAAAAGAATCATCCACTAAACCCTATCCTTGGAATAGTCCTGTGGAGGTAAAGCCCCCTGCCTACAAGACAGGGCTTCACTCCTTCGTGGGGTTCACCCCCGTCCCCAAAGGTAAATAGCCCAGAGTGGCAT
>WGFF01000235.1 GCA_015492355.1 Deltaproteobacteria bacterium | reverse complement strand
GGATGATATAATCAGTACCTCCCTTCCCCTCCTTCCTGCCCATCGGAGTATCCCTCCCCCTCCCCTTCCATACGGCATGGTCTTATCAGGTGAGTCACCCAGTATGCCGAGAGCCTGGGTGTCGTCTATCAGGAGTAGCCCATTGAACCTGCGGGCTATGGAGAGGTACTCACCCACTGGCAGAGGGGTTCCACATCCTGTGCAGAATCCATCAGTCACAATCAGCGGGTACTCCCTCCCTCCAAGCCCCTTCTTAACTACACTGTAGAGAGAAGAGGGGTCAAAATGCCTGAACACATAGACCCTCTTTCCCAAGCCCTTGATCCGTTCCACACCCCATCTACCTATGGGATAGAGACCACTGTCCATGAACACCACCACAGGATGCCTGCCGAGGAGACCGAAGAGGTCCCAGAAGAGATGGAGTGTGGATGGTGAGAGCACACCATCCTCGCATCCCTGGAGCATGGCTATGGAACCTGCTACCTCTCTGTTCCTCTGCGGTGTCTCTACAAAGGCAGGCACACCTGTTGAGAGCCTGTCCCATGGTCTTATGGAATGGCTTGGATGCCTCATTCCCAGGTAGAGGGACGATGTAAAGTCCAGTACCTGCCTCTCCCATCCAGCCATTTCCTATTTCGATGCAACCGCGGTGAGCCTTCTTTTGAGATGGACAGATGGCATGGTTGAATCCACCGGTTCTGCGGTGAGGTCCACACCTGTAACAGCCCTGTAGGCATGTATGTATCCCTGTATCTCCTGGCGCCAGTACTCTGCCCATAGCCTGGCATCGCTTTCGTTGTTGACGTTACTCCAGTCTGCGTAACGTACAGAAAGGAGTATCTGCTCGCCGAAGACACCGAGGTCACGAAAATGCCTTACTGTGGTATCTGTCCAGCCCTGGAGTCTGTTCATCGTATCCACCTGTGCCATCCATGGTTCTGGATAGGGCACCATTATTCTGCCCCCGAGGAAGTCCCTCATCTCTGGACGTGCCATTATCCACTCCTGCATGAGCATCTCTACCCTTGCTGTCCATGGAAGGTCTCCGTACTGGTTGTGCGCCCCTTCGGCAAGGAGGAGGTGGACCTCCTTCAGGGCGTTCAGCAGGGGGAATCCATCGGGTCTTACCGTTGTATCGGATGCCTCCCTGTAGTAGACAGAACAGAGATAGAGAAGGTTGTGGAATGCCTCGATGAATCTGGAACGGCTGTCCACAGACCTTATCTTCGGCACAGCCTTGCCGTAGAGGGTTATGCCGTAGTGGTGATCGTACTCGTAGGCACGGCGCACTATGGTCAGGCGATGCTGTTCGTCCTGAATATATCCCCACAGTATGTTGTTAAGGGGGCGGAGCGGGTCGATATCGAGATTGGCAAGGGGGTCCTTGAGAGATGCCCTGCGGTTCTGGAACCTGAGGCTTATTGCGTTCAACGTCTGCACGAGCATACCCTCTTCATGCCAGTAAGACCATATAAGCTCAAGGAGACAGGGCTCGGAGATCCTTGTCTTGAGTATCCCGTAGCATTCCCGAGGGAAATCTCTGTGGTCCTTGAGGGGTATACCACGGAGCTGGGAGCGTATCCTTTTGAAATAGGGAAAGCCCTGGAATTCATCGGAGAGTGCATCCAGGTATTCCTCCCTCTTCTTCTCTATCTCATCCTCTATCTCCTTGTCGGTCTTCCCCTTGAACCACCGTATCCTCTGCCTTTGCTCATCCGCTGATGTATATCTGAGTATATCATCGTAGACCACACCGCACTCCTGCATGAGGAAACACTCTGTGGCCTTCTTCAGGAGCTCGTAGGCATGGGGACCATAGTGGCCACCTTCGAGGAGTCTTTTGTATTCCTCCTTGAGTTCACCCTCCTTTTCAGTCTCGGACTTGTTGCACATTATCCTTGTCATGAAGTCGTTGTAGTTCCTAAAAGAGATAGCCTTGGTGCGGTTCCTTATGATTACCTGTCTCTTATACACATCTCCGAGCCCTCTCTCCTTGAGCTTATATGG